>JAQUZK010000020.1 GCA_028691335.1 Candidatus Izemoplasmatales bacterium | reverse complement strand
TCCTTTATCGTATAAAACAGAAATACTAAAAAGAGCTATAAAAAAGGAAGATAACAAAGATTTAAATATATCTATGACGTACTTTCTTTTTACGATATGATACTTAGGCTTCATCTTCTATGACCTCATCAGAATCAAGATAATTTTGAAGTCCAGATTTTATTTCGCTAATTATTTGATCAGTATTTTCTTGTGGAACTCCAATAATCCCTGCTTTTGATCCAGCTGTATATATTATTATAGTTGATAATTTATAAAGCATTTGAATAGGGCCTTGGAATTTTTCTATATGTTGAATTCTTTTGATAGGTACTATAATATTTTTTCTGAAAATTACTCCTCTTTTTATCACAACACTAAATTCATCGATACGATATCCGTAAAGTTTAAAAATAAAAAAAGGGAGAATAAAATTATAAATACCAAGTAATAAAGTTATTATTGATAATAATATTATTACAAGTAGTTTAATAATAGATTCACCATAAAAAGTAGTAGGAAGAATTATAGCTAAGATTAGAGAAACATAAAAGATTATTGAGCCTATTGTTCTAACTGTAAAGTGATACATATTGATGTTTTTCGCAAGTTTTTCCATGTTTGTGTTATTCATATTAATTGTTCCTTTCTAAAGAAAAATCATTATTGATTATATCATTTATAAAGAGTATTAGCAATAATGCGACTAAAAACTTTTAAATTATTGATGTCTCCTTTTATTTTTACCACCATTATTATAAAATAGTAATGATAATTGTATATTAAGGGGCTGACTTTATGAAGAAAGCAATGATTATTTTCGTTCTTTTTACACTTACAGCTTTACTTGGACAGTTTAGAATTAAAGCAGAAATTAATTATCAAGATTTGTTTGAAAACCATAACACTATAATGTTGATAATTAATACAAATGATAATACAATCTATGAAGCAAATCAGGCTGCAATTGACTTCTATGGTTTTCCGAGAGAACAACTAATTGGAATGTCAATAAATGATATCAATATGCTTACAGATGAAGAAACTCAAATTGAAGTCGACTTGGCGACGAGTGAAGAAAGAAATTTTTTCGTTTTTAAACATAAGATCGCTAGCGGAGAAATTAAAACAGTTCATGTTTACTCATATCCAGTTATAATTGATGATTCAGTATTTTTGTATTCAATTATTATTGACCAGTCAGCTTTTGCAGCTGCAGAGTTCAGAAATCAAATTTTGACTTTTTCAATAATTATTGTATTACTGATTTTATTTGGTTTAGCTGTCTATTTTTTTATAAAACAAAAAAGACAAAGAGTTTATGAAAATGAGGAAAAAAGATTTAGAGAAACTCTAATTCAAAATCTACCTGGGGTAGTATACAGGTGCTTGAATGATGGAGATTGGACAATGCTCTATTTATCAGACCAAATTATTAGTTTATCTGGATTTACACCTAGTGATTTCATTAATTCAACTATAACATATTTAAAACTCATAAAACCTCAATATAGACAATATGTTGCTGATGAGTTCAAACTTTGTTTAGCTGAAAACAAAGTAGTTGAATTAACTTATCAAATTGAAACAAAATCTCATGAAGTGAAGTGGGTACAAGAAACAGCGAGATTTATTAATCAAAAAAATGAAGATAATTTAGATATTATTGAAGGTTTTATTGAAGATGTTACAGAGAAACACAATACAAAATTAAAGACAGATTATTTACAATATCTTCTAGAATATATTGTAAAAAACAGTAACCAAGGAGTAGCTATTTTAGATGCAAAATTAAACTTTGTTTATGTCAGTGACAAATTTACTGAAATTTATAGAATCAATGAAAAAAATATAGTAGGAAAGCACCATTACGATGTTTTTCCGGATTTGCCTGAGAAATGGAGAAAAGTTCACAAGAGAGCTTTAAAGGGTGAAGTCTTAAGTGGGGATAGAGATATATTTGAAAGACTTGACGGTACAGTAGACTATACACGATGGTTATGTAGACCATGGGTAGAAATTAACGGGAATATTGGTGGTATAATAATTTATACAGAAGTAATCAATGACTTGATTTCTGCGGAATTAAACTATAAAGAATCTCGCGATATACTAAAACTAGTAATGGATAATTTGCCTATTGGAATAGCAGTTAACTCAATTACTCCAACTGTAGAATTTGAGTATATGAATGATTTGTTTCCAGCTATTTATGGAACAACGAAAGAAAAGTTACAAGTTTCTAATAGTTTTTGGGATGAAGTATATGAAGACAAAGCTTTTAGAGATGAAATAAAAGAAAAGGTTCTATCTGGGCTAGCTAGTAATGACATAGAAAAAATGAAATGGGAAAACATTCCTTTAACAAAAAATGGAGTAATATCTAAATACATTTCTGCTAGCGGAACTCCAATACCAGGTTCTGATATGATTATATCGATGGTTCGCGATGTAACTAATCAAAAGAAGAGAGAAACTGAAATACTTTACGCTAGTAATCATGATTATTTAACTTCTATACCAAATAGAAGATATTTCGAAGAAAAATTAAAATACTGTGATGATCCGAAATTCTTGCCATTAACATTAGTTATGATTGATTTGGACGGTTTAAAGCTTATTAATGATGCTTATGGACACGAGAGCGGAAACAGTGTACTTAAGAAAACTTCTAAAATATTACAAGAAATTAAAAGAGATAATGATTTTGTTGCTAGAATAGGTGGTGATGAATTTGTTATAATCATGCCTAATACGCCTGAAGAAGAATGTAAGAAGATTGAAAATATGATTGAAGATAAAACAAATATATTGTTATTTGGAGAAATTAAGTTTTCTTTATCAATTGGATACGAAACAAAAAAAGAATCAAATGAAGATATCGCAGATATATTGAACAAAGCTGAAGATAATATGTATGCAAATAAAGTTTTACATGGACAAAGCACAAGAAATGAGACAATTATGTCTATTTTTGAAACCTTAAGAGAAAAATATGTCGAAGAAAGAAATCATTCAGATCGAGTAAGTAATTATTGTCGGCTAATTGGTGAAAAATTAAGTTTAAGTAATGATGAACTTAAAGAATTAGAGTTAGCTGGACTTATGCATGATATCGGTAAAATTACTATACCTGACAACATCTTAGATAAACCGGGAAAACTAAATGAGGATGAATGGAAAATTATGAAAGCTCACACAATAAACGGATATCACATACTTCGCTCAGCGGATAAATATTCTCGACTTTCTGAGTATGCTTTGACTCATCACGAAAGAATTGATGGTAAAGGCTATCCTAATGGATTAAAAGGTGATGAGATACCATTATTCTCAAGAATCATATGCGTAGCTGATGCTTATGAAGCAATGACGGCTAATAGGCCATATAGAAAAGCCCTTTCTCAAGAAAAAGCCATAGAAGAATTGAAAAGACATTCTGGTTCACAGTTTGATGAAAAGATTGTATCGATATTTTTAACTGAAATATTGGATAAAACTGCTTAATAAGTTTTTTTATAATTATTATATATTAGATGATTTTACAAATTAAAGAAATGATGTTGACAGTTAAAGAGAAAAAATATAAACTTAAAGTAGTTTACAATTAGGAGGAATTTTATGGCGTATTGTAAAAACTGTGGAGCTGAAATACATGACGAAGCTGTTATTTGTCCGCATTGTGGAGTTCCGCAAAAACCGTTGCAAACCACAACTTCTAATTCAAGTGATACCGGAGGTTTTGGGTGGGGATTATTAGGTTTTTGTATCCCTTTGGTTGGTCTAATCCTTTATTTAGTATGGAAAGATGAACAACCTAATAATTCTAAAGCTGTTGGAAAAGGAGCTTTGATAGGTGTTATAGTTTCAACTATAATAGCTATTTTCTATGTTTTTATAATAATTGAGCTTCTTGAAGGTAGCGCTGGAGATTACTACATTTAATACTATAAGAACTCTCAGAAAGAGAGTTCTTTTACTACTTAAAAAAGAGGTGTATATTTATTGTTTTGCGAATATTGTGGTAGAAACATAATAAATAGCAAATGTGCTTGTGTAAAGAGTACAAGAATCAGAAAAGTTGAAGCTATTTTATTATATATGTTAGTATACCTGTTTCCTTTGACTGCAATTGTATTTTTTTACAAACAAAGCCCTATTCTAGTTGTTTCTTTTTCTATGTCTTTCTTAATTATTATAATTAGTACAATCGGGTTTTTATTAGATAAACCATATCTTGCTTTATTATTTTATTGTCATCAAAAGATAAATAGAACAATTTTTTTATTTAGTAACCCACTGCCAATTTGTGCTAGATGTACAGGTATCTTATTAGGGATATTCACATTACCAATAATTTGTTTGGTTTTTGAACATATACCTTGGTATTTGTTTCTAATATCTAGTCTGCCTATAATATTAGATGGTTTTATTCAACTAAAATATAAAAAGCCTAGCAACAATTTTAAAAGATTAATTACTGGCTTCTTTTTTGGATTTACATTAATATATTTATTAACAATTTATAATGAACTAATTATTTACGTAGCAGTTTATATAACAACCATAATATAATTTTATAAGGAGATAATGATGAAAATTATTATATCACCAAGCAAAACTTATAGTTTAGAAAAAGCAGAAATAATCAGTGATCATCATATCAATGATAAGAGTTATGTTTTGTTCAACAAAATCAAAAATATGTCAAAACTTGACTTATCTATCGCTTTTAACATAAAAAGCAAGCTGCTTAATGAAACCTATGATTTATATCATGAGGGATTTTCAAATAATTTGTTTATTAAAGCAATTGATTATTATAATGGAGTTGTTTTTTCACAGTTAAATATAAGTAAATATACAGTTGAACAGAGAAAGTACATGGATAGTCATCTAATCATTCTCTCGGCTATGTATGGTTTTCTTCAACCAAGTAGCTTAGTTATTCCTTATCGACTAGATATGACTGTAAAAATACCTGACATAAATTTGTATGAATATTGGCAAGAAGAAGTAAGTGGTTACTTTAAAGATGATGATCTAATAATTAATTTAGCTTCTAATGAGTTTTCAAAAATGTTGAAAAATAAGAGGAAGTCTTTTATTTCGATAGATTTTTATGATTCTGCCAATAAAAAAACACCCTCTTATAATACAAAAAAGATGAGAGGGTTAATGCTTAATCACATAATAGAAAACCAAATTATAGATGTTAAAGCTATTAGGGAATTTTCTTGTGATAACTATGTTTATGATAAAAATTTATCAACCGTTAATAATTATGTCTTTATAAAAAAATGAGGGATTGTTTCCCTCAATTTTTTTCGTCTATCGAATTATAAAATGGTCTATCAGTATTAAATCCATTTAAGAAGTTAATATTTATGTTTATTTCAACTCCTAATTGAGGGTGATATATAGATCTATCAGCCTGTATAAGATATGTTGTTATATTGAAATCCTCTGTCATCGTATTAGAAATAGCTGTTCCGTGTATTTCGACAGCAATTTTGTTTTCATCAACCCTCAGTAGATTTGTTCTTCCATCTAGAGACAATGAACCCGAATGTCCAAAACCACAGTATATTAGAATATTGTCAGTGAAGAATTCCTCATTTAAACCGACGAGGTTACCAGGATAAAGTAGCAAATAGTCATTGTAATTTTCGATTATGTAAGTTGATAAGTCTTTAAAGTATTTTTCTTCATGGCTGGCAATTAGTAATGTATGATCAATTTTTTCATATAGTATTTCTGTTCCTACATACTTTTCGGTAACATCCAATAAATCATCTATTGTTGAATTGGAATGTAATGAGAAAAACTCTCCGATAGTATTTAAATTGAAGTTGATAGTTGTCACAAAGCCATCCTTTAATGCATTTGTAAACACCTCAAAATCTAATAGGAATTTTTCTTTGTTTTTATATGTAAGAATAACAAGTTTTGAATAAGAAGATACATATAAGCTGTCATGAGAAGTGTTTAAGATAATATTTGATTCATTAAGAACTCGTTGATTTTCAGACTCGAAAAAAGTTTTTTTCTCTTCCAGACTATCAAAATCTTCTAGTGGATAATTTAAGTATATATAGACACTAGAATAATAAAAGAAATCATTATTGTCATAGTCAGGATAACTTATATTTTTTGAGATTAAGAAATTATTTAAATCTTGTTTAGTTGTAACTGTTGATGATAATAATGAATCAGTCGTAGTTGTACTAGAACTTTCACAACCAATTAGGAAAATACTAAAAGATAAAATAATAGTAATGATAATTTTTTTCATAGTTTTAGACTCCTTACAGTGTTTTTTTTTACTTAAATTAATTATTTCATCAAAACAGATGTTTCATCTTCAATAATATTATATAATATTAATAAACAGAAAATATCTAATTTTGATATTTTTATTTTAAACTAGCGAGGTGAAAGTTTTTAATGAAAGAGATAAATACAATTAAAAAGCATAATTGGTTCATTAGATTTTTAAAAAAACTTATCAAAACATTTAGAAAAAAACCAGATTTGATTTTACAAAATAGTAATCTTCCGGATAAAGCTATATATTTTGCTAATCACAGTGGAGCTGCTGGTCCTTTGACATTAAGTGTATATTTTCCTAAATACTTAGTGCCTTGGGGAGCTTATCCGATGACAGGTCATTACATAACTAGGTGGAAATATCTATATTTTGTGTTTTATCGTCAAAAAATTGGGTATTCAAAACTTAGATCATTTGTATTAGCATCTTTATTTGGAATTATTTCGAAAACAATTTATAATGGAGTAAAGTTAATACCTACATATCCTGATACAAGATTAAGGAAAACTATATCTGATAGTTTGTTACATTTATCAAAAAATAATTCTTTGTTGATTTTTCCTGAAGACAGTTCGTTGGGGTATCAAAATGAGATAGAAAAATTTCATTCAGGTTTTGTTTTTCTAGCGCAAGAGTACTATAAAAAGTTTAAGAAGCACATTCCGCTGATTCCTTTGTATTATCATAAAGCTAAACAGCAAATTTTAACTGGAAAAACATATTATTTAAGTGATTTCGATAAAAAATTAAAGAGAAACGAAATAACGGAAATTCTTAGACAAGAGCTTAATTTACTATCTATCTAATTAATAAAACAATTTAACAACCAATTTTATTGGTTGTTTTTGTTTATTAATGACAAAAAATGATAAAAATCGTGTAAATCTTAGTTGATATGATGAAGTATTACTTTTTTTAGATTATTATGTAATAACTGAACTTGTGAAAATTAAATCTGTTTTATAATTTCTGAGGTTTTTTATGTGGTTATAAGTGTGGCTACAGTAACCTATTTGGTTAAAATGTTTTATCATGTATTTTTGAAAAAAAATGATAAAGAATATAAAGATTTAGTTTTTGATATATCTTCTTTGGATTTAGCTTTAGGCTCTATCAGTATTATAATTATTTTTATAGGTACTAATCCAAACTTCATAATGAAAAACTTGATTGAACCTCAATTATTTCTTACAACTTATAATCCTCATTTTATTTTAGAGCATTTGTCACATATAAGTTTCTTTGGTTTTAAAGATGTATTGTTTAGTACAGGTATCATTTTAGTGGGAATAATAGTTTGCTTAATAGTAGAAAAATTTAGATTATTTAGAATTAAACTACCAAAGCGGCTTAGTGTTGAATACATTTTGTTTATTCCGCTATCACTGATAATGAAGAGTGTTTGCTTATTAATTTATGGTAAGAAATGCCCTATTAATCAAGAAAATATAAAAAAACTTCAAGAAACTGATATACAAAAAACCAGTTTTATTGATAGAATAGTAATTACAGCTAATGTGATTAACGAAAGATATGAAAAAAGTATTATAAGAAGTGATGCATTGATTTATACTTTTTTCATTACTATAATTTTAATCATTATGCTAATTCTAAAATTTTGTTAATTTAAAGGATGTGTTTTTATGAGAGAGCTAGTTCTAACTATAGTTTATACATTACTAATTGTTGAGATTGGATTAAATCTTTTTCTTTCAATTCTAAATGTTAGATATAGAGATAAATCATTACCTAATGAAGTTTCTGATATCTATGATAGAGAAAAATATATTGCTTGGAAAAACTACTATATGGATAATTATAGACTTTCGTTGATAAAAAGTTTAATAGGATTTTTAACAATCATTATTCTATTATTAAGTAATTATTTTGTTTTTATAGGAGGTTTTGCGGATAGTATTACAATCAAACCATCTTTTCAAGCTTTGATAGTAATAGGGTCATATTTTCTTATATCTTATGTTATAGATCTAATCTTTTCATATATTTCTATTTTTAAAATTGAAGAAAAGTATGGTTTTAATAAAATGTCAAAAAAACTCTTTGTGATTGATAAGATTAAATCATTAATTTTAACAATCATTTTGGGTGGAGGGGCTATATATGCTTTAATTAGCTTATATCAAGAAGCTGGTGATTTGTTTTTTATTATCGCGTGGACAAGCGTCACAGTTGTAATGATAGTAGTTAATATAAGCTACACTAAGATTATAGTGCCGATATTTAATAAACTCAAACCATTAGAAGAATCAAGTTTAAAAACAAAAATTATTGAATTTGCGAAAAGCGTTGGATATGAAATTAGCAAGATAAGTGTTATCGATGCATCAAAGCGTACTACTAAGCTAAACGCATATTTTTCGGGCTTTGGAAAAGCTAAAAGAATAGTATTATATGATACGCTGATGAATAAAATGAATGAAGAAGAAATAGTAGCTGTATTAGCTCACGAAATCGGACATAATAAGCACAAACATATAATTTTTAATCTTTTGCAATCGATAATAATGATTTCTATTTATGTTTTAGGTTTAATGCTTTTTTTAAGCCAAGATAATTTTAGTATATACTTTGGATTTGATAAATTAAATTATGGCTTTAATGCTATTCTATATCTACTATTATTATCTCCACTAATGTTTATGCTAAATCCTTTGTTTAATTATATTAGTAGAAAATTTGAATATCAAGCAGATAGTTACGCAGCTAAAAACTATTCTAAAGAGCATTTAATCAATGCATTGAAAGTATTAAGTAGAGAGAATTTTTCGAATTTAACTCCTCACCCAATATATGTTAAGTTTTACTATTCACATCCTCCGCTATACCAAAGAATATCAAATATTAAAAAAGTCAAATCTAAATGATTTGACTTTTGATTACAATATTTAATTTTTTTCATCAAGCATTAAGTCTAGAATAACTTTATCTGTATCTTTCATTCCTTCACTAGCAATTTTTCCCACAGCCAGTATTGTTTCATCCGCACTGTTTTTTAAAATCCCTGAGAGTGGATTATATTGATGGTTTTCCATAGCTAGGAAATGACCTAATATAGCCGCATCCAACCCTGTTGATATTTTCGATGCACAGGATGGTTTTGCGCCATCACATACCACGCCGGAAACGTTTGCTAATGCATTTGTAATACTCATTTTAATTTGTTTGATGTCACCGCCACTTAAATATGTGAATGTAGCCCCTGATGACACAGCTGCACTTATCGCTCCGCAAAAGGCTGATAAACGTCCGATAAAACTCTTCTGATAAATGGTTAATAAGTTTGAAAGAACTAGAGCTCTATAGAGCTTTTCTTTTGAAACCTTTAAGTATTCGCTGAATAGTATTACAGGAACAGATGTTGTTATTCCTTGATTGCCACTGCCAGAATTAGTTATTACAGGCAATGAACAACCGCTCATTCTTGCTTCTGAAGCAGCGGCAGTGTATGCTTTAATTTTCGAAAAAATTGAGTTATCATGTTTAAGTATAGTTTGACCTATAGATACTCCGAAATCTTCCTGTAATCCTTTTTTTGCTATTGCCATGTTGGCTTTGATTTGCTTATCTAGTAAAGGTTTGACTTTTTTTGTGTCTACTGTCTCTGTAAAACGCAGTATGTTTTCTACGGTTAAGTTAGAACGATCACTCTCAACACCAAAATATTCTTCTTTTATTTCTGGCTTTTCAAAGATAACTTCGTCGTTTTTAATTATTTTTACAATATTTGTATGAAGATTTTTTATTTCAATGATTACTTTTTGATTATCTGTTTTTGCGGTAAAGATAAAATGTAAATTGTATTTTGTATCAAGAAGTTTAACTTTTACGATTTTTTTGATTAATAGTGCATTGATAATTTTTAGATGTTTTGATTTTAAATTGTTAATTACTTCTAACTCTAAAGAAGAGTCTCCACCAACTGTTCCTGCTAAAGCACTCGCTTCTATACCCACGAGATTATTGGTTTTGGGGACTGTCACACATCTAATATTTTTAATCAGATTACCACTTGCTTCTATGATTATTTCGTTGGGTATTTCACCGAGAATCTCCCGAGCTTTTGCTCCTGCAAATGCAATTGAAATTGGTTCGGTGCATCCTTTTGCTGGAACTAATTCTTCTTCCAAAATATTTAAGAATTCTTCTTCAAATTTATAGTTATCCATAGCCCACCTATTAAATTGATTTATATGAGTTTATCTTAACATAGTGAAAGGTTTAAGTCAATGAAACGAAAAAATTGTTTATGTGTTCATGATTGATTTGAATGTTTTTATTAACATTTTGTGGTATAATATTTAAAGAAATTATATATGAGGAGACAACTAATGAATAAGTATAAAGAAATAGCAAATATAATCTTTCCTAATATTAACCAAACCGTTAATGACTTAGAAATAAAATATCCGCCAAGAGATCTTTCTGAGGATGCTATAGTAACTAGGTTTGCACCTTCACCTACAGGATTTTTACATACAGGGTCTTTATTTACATCTTTGGTAAGCTGGCGTTTTGCTAAGCAGACAAATGGAGTTTTTTTCTTAAGGTTAGAAGATACTGATCAAAAAAGAGAAATAAAAGGTTCTGGTGATAAAGTTATCGAACAATTAATCAAGTTTAACATCAATCCAGACGAGAGTTTTTTAAACGAAGGAAATTATGGCCCTTATATACAATCTGAAAGAAAGTTGATTTATCACACTGTTATTAAAGAAATGATAGAGAATGGAATGGCTTATCCTTGTTTTTGTACTCATGAAGAATTAAATGATATTAGAAAAGAACAAGAAGAGAAGAAAGACCTCCCTGGATATTATCATGAATATGCAAAATGTCGTTACTTTTCAGATGATGAAGTTATTGAAAAATTAAATAACAAAGAAGATTTTGTTATAAGATTTAAGTCTCAAGGAAAAAACGATGAAAAAGTAGTTTTGAATGATGCGATTAGAGGAGATATCGAATTTCCAAAAAACATTCAAGATATTGTAATTATGAAAAGTGATGGTTTACCAACATATCATTTTGCTCATGTAGTTGATGATCATTTCATGAGAACAACTCATGTCACAAGAGGTGAAGAGTGGATGCCGTCAGCACCTATTCATCTAGAAATATTTGAACAACTAAATTGGAAAAAGCCTGTATTTTGTCATTTTCCTGTAATAATGAAAATGGATGGCGATAAGAAAAGAAAGTTATCTAAACGAAAAGATGATGAAGCTAGTGTCGATTTTTTCCTTGAAAAAGGTTATCCGATTGAAGGGTTCTTAGAGTACCTAATGACTTTAGCAAATTCAAATTTTGAGGAGTGGCGTCTTAATAATTCTAAAAGTAATATTTTTGATTTTAATCTAGATTTTTCTAAAATGAGTTTAGATGGGGCGTTATTTGATATCGAGAAAGTTAAGTCAATATGTAAAGAAGTTTTAGGGAATATGGATAAAGATACTTTCACAAATAATGCTTTACAGTATGCAAAAGAGTTTAATATAGATTTATTTAATCTAATCAAAAAAGACGAAAACTACTTTAAAGAAATTATTAATATTGAAAGAGAACAAGAAAAACCTAGAAAAGATTATGAAAAATATAGTGATATTTTACCGATAATAAACTTCATGTATGATGATTATTTTAGTGACATGAAGTTTAATGTCGAATATGATGAAAGGTTTTCAAAAGATTTATTAATTGAGATTTTAAGTGATTATAAACAAGTTTTTGATATCAACAAAAGTCAAGAAGAATGGTTTAGTGACATGAGAGAGATGGCAATTAATAAAGGCTTCGCAAAAAGACCAAAAGATTACAAGAAAAACCCTGATGAATATATTGGACACATAGGAGATTTTGCGGAGATTTTAAGATTGGCTACTTGCGCTAAATCTAGCACCCCAAACTTCTACGATGTGCTACGAATACTAGGACAAAATAAAGTGAAAAACAGGTTGAATGAAGCTATAGAACTCTTGAAAAAGTAAATAGGGCTAATTCAAAAACGAAGATTTTATCTTCGTTTTTTATTTATGATTTTTTTGTTGTTTTTACTTTCAATTA
>JAQUZK010000208.1 GCA_028691335.1 Candidatus Izemoplasmatales bacterium | reverse complement strand
ATCATGGAACTTGCCAGAAAATTCTTTTAATGCATCTAATACACCAGAAGGTATTTCTGGTCTAGTAAATCCATATAAATCTTCTAATTCAATATTACCAAAACTTAGAACACTAAATCTGTACATCGCATAAAGTCTTAATTGTTCAAAACTGATTTGATCTAATTCATTCTCAACGCCAACTGTAAAACTAGGTTTATTATCTTCACCATAAGCCATTTCATACTTAGCTGAAGGCATATCAAAGTCATCACCTTTTTCAACTCTAATCAAATGTACTCCATATGAAGTCTCTAACAACTCATCATCAAGGATAAATTCAAGATCTAAATTTCCTTCTAATTTATACTCATTGTAAAGTTCTTGTAATCTCACTACAAAACTATCTTCATATTGATTAATAGTAGTAGCGTAAGTAAGAGATGATTTACTTGATAAATCTTCAGTTAAAATATAGATTCCAGCGGATTTAAATTCACCCCAAGTAGCGTCATTTCTCTTAGCGTCCTTATATTCTTCAACCAAAGTTGTAAAACTATTATCTTCTACTTCTAAATAGTCTCTAATGCTATTTTCTAAATCTGTTAATAAATTATCGAAAGTCGTTTTATCTGTTAACTCTTCATAGAAGTCTTTATAATTATCTGGATTTCCATCTTCATCTCTATCTACATAAATCAATAAATGAGTTGAATCTAAAGAGAAATAATTATCATAATATGGTTGAATCATCTCTAATAAATCGTTAAGAACATCATAGTTGTTAGCTTTTATTAAATCAAATATGTAGATTGGTTGAAGCGTTGATTTAACATAATAATTATAAATCATTTCATCTTTATTTCTAACACCATAAGCAAGATATAAATAATCATCAAAAGTATAATAATCCGAGTACATACTTTCTTCAAATTGAGTTTTCATTGAATCATAAGCATTGATGTGTTCCAACATTTTTGTTGATTCATTTTTATTATAATCTGTTTCACAATTTTCAACGCCTATACAATAAACACTTTCAAAATGAGCAGCCATTAACGCTTTGACTTGTGAAGCATGCACGATATACATAGCTAAATTACGGTTAATAGCGTAATCAAAAAGTTCATCTGCAGTGATTTCTACTTCATCATAACTAGCGATAACTGATTTGTGTCCTGTTTCACTTTCAACGTAATCTGTATCAATCGCTTTATAATCAATCGCTAAATAAGGATCATTAATTATAAAACCATGTTCTCTTCTTAAATCAGCCATGCGTTTGGAAATAAAATTACTACCACCTAAATTAATATCGATAATAGCTTGTTTAAATTCATCAAATAAATCTTGACCAATAATAGAGATTAATTCTTCATCAGTTCCATCGAAATTACTTAAATCAGCTTTTTCTTGTCCGCTTAAATTTAAAATCATGTAATAAGCAGTATCTCTACCAGCATAATACTTAACTGGTTTATATGTATAATATACATCTGATTCAGAATCAGCTTTATAATCTTTCAAGTTTCCTAATGTAAAGAAGACAAATCCTGCTAAATTCTTATTTGAAGAAGATAAATCTTCATAGTTTAAAGATAAGTCTTCTTCTAATAGAAGTTCTTCAAACGTAGAATTCTCAGCTACTTCATCTCTAAATCCGCTATAGACATCGTTATACATTTTAATAAAATATTCTAACAATTCTTGTTCAGTTAACTCTTTTGTATTTGTTTCATCTAAAGCAAATGAAGGAACTTCATCAATCGGTGTAGTACCTGTATATAGCAACAATTTACCTTGTTTAGAAATAAGATTATATGATTTCATTACATCTAATGCATCTTTTTCTGATTCAAACTTAATCTTTATTGATTGAATATCATTAGAATAAGCTTGATCATAGTAATCAGCTATTGCCTTAGTTCCAACATGCCAAGTCTCTTCAGCTGATGCGTCTGATGTCATATATTCTGTAGCGTATTTTTCTCTAGCGATAACTAAACGTATATAATCTTGATACTCACTTTCTTGAGTATATCCCATTAAATACATAGACTCTTCGAAATTAGTAATATACTTATTTCTTTCATCTTCTTCCATATCATTAATTACTTCTTCATCATCAGTATTATATGTCAATAAAATACGTTTGTCAGCTATTTCTTGGGCTGTTACTTCATCAAGATAGCTTTTTAATAATTCAGAATCTACCATTGTCAACAACTGGTTTAAACCATCATTAACTTTTACTGAATTAAATAATTCTTCATTTGTTATTTTAAAATCGTCAGTTTCAAAAAAAACCTGACCGTTATCTGTTTTATCAGGATTAGTGATTTCAGGGATTTGATATTCTTTTTCTCCATTACAAGCTATAAGAACTATCCCCAAGAACAAAACCATAGCTAGTGACGTAAATCTCTTCAAAACATTATGCATAATATAAACTCCTTTTTATCTTCTGTTTGTCTTATATATTATATAACAAAACCGATAATATTTAAAACCTTTTTTACCCTTTATCTATTAAATTTGTGATAATTCTTAATTACATCACATTTAGCTAGAAAAAACGCCCTAAAAAATTTTAAGGCGTTTTAAGATTTAAATAGATTTTTTATTCGATAACTTCTGAATAATCAGCAGCTGCCATTCTCTTATACATTGCCCAACGACGTTTAGCATCAACGATGTTAGCGTGTAATAATCTTTCCGCAGCTTCAGGGTTACCCTTAACTA
>JAQUZK010000019.1 GCA_028691335.1 Candidatus Izemoplasmatales bacterium | reverse complement strand
AATGATATTCCTTTAGGAACAGCTACTAGTGGTATTGCTGGAACATGGGATGCAACAAAAGGAACTGTAGTTTATACTGCTAGTGATGAATCTGTAAAAGAATCTTATTCATTCTGGCTAGCTGCTAGAGAAGCTGCTCACAATGTTTTATATGTAGCTGCTAATAGCAGTAGTGTTAACAACGGAGTAATTTTTGATGGTTTAGGTGGAGATTTAACTGATATTTATCAATTCTCTACAGCAAATCAAAGTTTAGTTCCAGCTGAACTTCAAGGAAGTGCACCTTATAAGTTTAAATTAGCTGATGGTTCTAGTTTACCTGCTGGTTTATCAATAACTGATAAGGGTGTTATAACTGGTACTGCAACAACTTATGGTGATTTTACTTTCACTGTTGAAGTAAGTGCTTATGATTGGGTACAAGGCGGATCATTTACTTATAATCTTACTGTAAACCCTGCATTTGATTTTACTGGTGGATCATTAGATTCATTAAAATTAGATGAAGCATTTACAACTACTGTTTCATCAGAAGTTTATAAAAATAATCCTGATTTTGCAACAACTAGAGAAGGATATAATGAAGTTAAGTACTCTGTAAGAAATGATTCACTTCCTCAAGGTTTAACAATCACTGAAGCTGGAGTTATTTCTGGAACTCCTACTGAAGCTGGTACATTCGAAGTTACCTTAAGAGTATCATACAGATATTGGGGTCAAGGATGGAATGGTCCTCAACAAATGAGTGGTAATAGAGACTTTAATGTTACAATGGTAGTTACTGAAGAAGTTGTTCCTGAAACAATCAATAAAGATTTAGTAAAAATTGATTTTGCAGGCGATGATACAGGATTAGCTGTAACTGGACATCTTGGATTACCAGCAATGGTTAATGATCTTAAAATTTTCTGGTCTTCAAGTGATCAATCAATAATCACTAACTCTGGTGTAGTTACTAGAGGTGCAACAAATCAAAATGTTATGTTGACTGCTACTATTATCAAAGGCGACTTAGTTGCTTATAAGTACTTCAGCATTCAAGTATTAGCTGCTCCTGCTGAGGAAACACCACTTACAGAAGCAGAAATTCAAGCTATGATAGACAATATTGACGTTCTTACTGAAGAAGAAGTACAAGCTTTAATCGATAATATTGATCTTCTTTCTGAAGAAGATGTACAAGCTTTAATTGATGCTGCATTAATTGACAACCCTCAAGAATCAACAGGATGTGGTTCACAAACTAATGCATCTGGAACAATAATTCTATTCTCATTAATCGGTTTAATAGGCTTATTCTTTATTAGAAAAAGATTCTAGGCTAATCATTTAATGATAAACAAATATTAAGGTATAATAAAGTGAACCATTTTGGTTGTGTAATATTTACACTGCTAAATGGTTCACTCGCCTTAATAAGTTTAATTTAAATTTAATTTTTTTATCAAATTGTCATAAAACATAATACGATATTTGAACAACCTAAAAAGAAAGGAGTTGTGCTCAAGTCGACAATTTGAATCATCAAAAGAGCGCAATTAAAAGATACTATGGAAAGATATTTAAAAGGTGTGGTTACAGTTTTTATGCTGTTAATGTTTACTTTTGTAACAGCTTGTAGCTCCAATAGCTCGACCGAAACCACAACTACTACTGAAGTTAATGAAACTTCTACAACCACTACTACAACTGAAATGACTGAGACTTCTACTACTGTTACTACCGCTAATAACACAACTATAACTACAAGTAGTACAGAAGAAAACACACAAACTACGACAACAAGAGATAATAATAGTAGCACAACAACCACTGAACAAAGTGGAGTAACTACTACTTATGTCTTTGAAGCAGAATATACATATTTAGACGATATGATTGGTACAGGATACTCTGGTGGTACATATGGTACTGGAGTAATTGTAGAGGACACAAAATCTGGTGATGCCAGCAATGGTTATTATGTTTCATACCTTTATTCACTAGGTACTACTTTAAGTTTTGAAATTGAATCTGATAGAGCTGTTGATAATGCTTATCTAGTTTTAAGATTATCAGCTGAATTAATCGATTTCACTTTAACTTCTGATATGTACACAGTTATGGTAAACGGAATGGGATATGACTATGAAGCTATGGTATTTGAAAATGTACCAGGTATGCAAAGTTCTACAATTTTACCATTCGCAGATTTCGTTATTGGTAACATCGAATTACAAGAAGGTATTAATACTATTGATTTAGTAACTACAAACTCACAAGCTATGGGTGGTACAATGTATTCTACCGCTCCAATGATTGATTGTTTAAAAATAACAACTGTTGCAGAATTAACTTGGAACGCTTACACTGATAATATTCAATAGTTTGATTGTTAAAAGAAAGATATAAGGAGAATTTTATGAAAAAATTTGGATTATTATGGAAAATTAGACAATTTAAAGTTTGGCTAATTGTTACTTCTTCCTTATTAGTTTTATTTTTAACAATAAATCTAGTTTTGATAAACGTAACTTTCTTAAACAATACTTTAAACATTGTCTTTGGTGGACCTGAAAGAACTTTAGTTGATGGAGATCCAGATGCTGGATATCAATTATTTCAACCAGATTATGAGACAAAAGAAGAAACTGTTGAAGCTGGTAACGCTTTGAATGAAACTATTAATGAAGAAGGTATAATTTTACTAAAAAACGATGGAAATATTCTGCCCCTTGTTGGTAATGATATCTCTGTTTTTGGTAAAAACTCAATAAACTTAGTTTATGGTGGTTCTGGTTCTGGTGGTGGTGATACTTCTACTGCTAAAAACCTTTACGACAGCCTTGAAGATGCTGGTTTTAATGTAAACCCAACATTAAAATCATTCTACGAAAGCTCCGAATCAGGTTCCGGAAGACCTACAAACCCAGCTATTGAAGGTGGAGTACTTACAGGATTTCCAACCGGAGAAACACCATTAAGTTCATACACTAACGAGGTTAAAGATAGTTATGACTCTTATGATGATGCGGCTTTGGTAGTAATCTCTAGAGTTGGTGGAGAAGGATTTGACTTACCAAGAACTATGAAAACCGGTAATTCTATAATTGATGGTGCAGCTAGCATGGATGACCATTATTTAGAACTTGATCAAAATGAACAAGATTTACTTGAAGATGTAAGTAAGAATTTTGATAAAGTAATTCTTATCATTAACAGTAGCGCAACTATGGAAATTGGATTCTTAGATAGTGAATCTGATAATGATGAAACTCAAAATGATTATGATTACGCAAGTAATGTACAAGCTGCTTTATGGATTGGCGGACCAGGTAATACTGGTGTTATGGCTCTAGGAAGAGTGCTTAATGGAGAGGTAAATCCTTCAGGTAGAACTATAGATACTTATGCGAGAGATTTTTCAAAAGACCCTACATGGGCGAACTTTTCAAATAATTTCGATCGTTTTGGTAATCAATATACTTATAATGGTAAAAATAAACTATACTTCTTCGTCGATTATGAAGAAGGAATATACGTAGGTTATCGCTATTATGAAACTAGAGGTTTTACCGATGGAGAAGACTGGTATGAAGAAAACGTTGTTTATCCATTTGGTTATGGCTTAAGTTATACTAGTTTTGAATGGGAAGTTATTGATAGCAGTCCTAACGATAATGGAGTTATCCCTGAGAATGAAGAAATTACTATTACAGTAAAAGTGACAAACACTGGTGATGTAGCGGGTAAAGATGTAGTTCAATTATATGTTACTGCTCCTTACACCAATGGTGAAATAGAGAAATCACATGTTGTTTTGGTGGGATTTGAAAAAACTGATTTAATTGAACCAGGAAAAAGTGATACAGTTACACTTACTCTTTCTGCTTATGATATGGCATCTTATGATTTTGCGGATAAAAATGATAATGATTTCAAGGGTTATGAACTTGAAGAAGGAAATTATGAATTAAAAGTTTCAAAGAACGCTCATGAAGCAGTTGAAACTATTAATTATACCGTGCCAGATGGTGGATATTTATTTGATGAAGATCCTGATACTGGAACAAAAGTTGAAAATCGTTTTGATGATGTTAGCGAAGGATTAGATTCAACACTTTCTAGATCTAATTGGGAAGGGACTTGGCCTACTACACCTACTGATGCAGATAGAGTCTTGACAACAGAGATATTAGAAGCTTTAGAATCAAGAAATGCTTTTAACCCAACTGCTTCAGTCATTCCTCAACAAGCAACATCTGAACTTTCAAGTGAAGAAGCTACAGTTAAGATATCAGAACTAATAGATTTAGGTTATGATGACCCACTATGGGATTCTTTATTAAATCAATTAACGTTTGATCAAATGGTATATCTTATTGGACACGCAGCATTTCAAACTATAAACATTGATAATATTGGATTACCTAAAACAATTATGGCAGATGGTCCAGCAGGTTTTGTTAATTTCATGGGAGACCCATCAATTAATAATACTGTATATTATGCTGCTCCGGCTGTAGTAGCTGCTACCTGGAACAAACAATTAGCTAATGATATGGGTATAATGGTTGGTAACGAAGGTATATTCGGTAATCAAGCAGGAGATAAAACTCCTTATACAGGTTGGTATGCACCAGCTATCAATATTCATCGTTCACCATTCTCTGGTAGAAACTTTGAATATTACTCAGAAGATGGATTCTTGTCTGGTGTAATGGCAGCTAATGTAGTAAAAGGTGCTGAAAGCAAAGGTGTAATTACCTACATTAAGCATTTCGCACTTAATGACCAAGAAACAAGAAGAGAAATAAACGGTTTAGTAACTTGGGCTGACGAACAATCTATGAGAGAAATTTACTTAAGAGCATTCGAAATAGCTGTAAAAGATGGTGAAGCTACTGGAATTATGTCTTCATTTAACCGTATTGGAACTGTATGGGCTGGAGGGTCTTATCCTCTTCTTACAGAGATTTTAAGAGATGAGTGGGGATTCAGAGGTTCTGTAATTACTGACTTCAATCTTCAACCATATATGGATACTACACAAATGGTCTTAGCTGGTGGTGATCTTAATTTAAGTCAAAGTAAACCACCTGTATCAGAATTTACTGATCCAACTTATACTCAAGCTTTAAGAACAGCTACTAAGAATATTCTATATTCAGTTGCTAATTCTAACGCAATGAATCAATATAACCTAACATTTAAGTATGGTTTAGCTCCTTGGGTGAAGTTTATGTATGTAGTTGACGCTGTAGCTGTCGTAGGATTAGCTACTTGGGGTGGATTCGTTATTAAGAAATCGTTTAAAAAAATTTAGAAATAACTAAAGAATTGTCATAAAAATGACAGTTCTTTTTTTTAATTCATAATAATCATATTAAGTTGTAAAAATATGATTATGTTTTGATAACTTGTTGACATATAGCGAAATTTTTGGTAAAGTGTTATGTGTGATAGAGTAATTTTTAGGAGGATAAAACATGGATTACAAACTAGTAACAGATTCATGCATAGATTTACCCGCATCGTTGGCTAATGAGCTTGAATTAGTAGTTATGCCTATGAAAGTAACAGTTAAAGGAAAAGAGTATTATAATTATTTAGATAATAGAGAAATCTCACCACGAGAATTTTACGACCTTTTAAGAGAACAAAACACAGCGATTACATCTCAATTAAATCCTTTTGATTTCGAAGAAGTTTTCACTCCTTACTTACAAAAGGGTATGGACATTCTTTATCTTAGTTTCTCCAGCGCATTATCAGGAACTTTTAATTCTTCCGTTATCGCTCAGAAGGAGTTACAAGAAAAATTCCCTGATAGAAAAATATATGTTGTAGATACATTATCCGCATCAATGGGAATGGGTTTGTTAGTAACTTTGGCAGCTAGAAAAAAACTAGAAGGCAAGACTATTGAGGAAGTTAAATTATACGTTGAAGAAACTAGATTAAATATTTCTCATTTATTTACTGTCAGTGATTTAGGTCACTTGAGAAGAGGAGGAAGACTGTCCGCTAGCTCTTTAATTCTAGGAAATTTACTAAATATAAAACCATTGCTACATGTAAATACTTCTGGAGAACTAAAAGTGTATGGAAAAGCAAGAGGTAGATTTAAATCTTTAAATAATTTAATTAATCGAATGAGTGAAACCTTCGATAAAGAAAATAATTCTATAATCTATATTTCTCATGGCGATTGTATTGATGATGCTATCTACGTTAAGAATACAATAAAAGAAAAGCTAAATTTAACTGATGTAGATTTTTTAATTAACCCTATTGGACCAGTTATTGGAGCTCATTCAGGAGTAAATACTTTAGCCATCTTTTACGTGGGAAGCGAAAGAACAAAATAAGCAGAGTAATTCTGCTTTTTTTATTTTTAAATTTTATGTAAAGTGATATAATTACTAGTGAAAGCAAGATGATTTGGAGAGGAATTTTATGTATAAAATAATTGAAAAAATAGCATTAAATGATGATGTAGATTTGTTTGTCATAGAGGCTCCATTAGTAGCTAAAAATACACTGGCGGGCAATTTTGTTATTGTACGAGTCGATAAAGACGGAGAGAGAATACCACTAACTATCGTAGAAAATACTGATACGTCTATTACTGTAATTTCTCAAAAAGTTGGGTTTTCCACAAAAATGCTTAGCAAGAAAAATATCGGAGAATATATTGAAGATGTCGTTGGCCCATTAGGAGTCCCTGCAGAAATTAAAAATGTTAAAAAAGTGATTGCAGTAGCTGGAGGTGTAGGAGCTGCGCCAATATATCCTCAAATAAAAGCTTATTATAAAAAAGGCACAGAAGTTGACTTGATAATTGGCGCTTCCAATAAACAACATTTGATATTATTAGATAAATTTCAAGAAGTATGCAAGAATATTTACATCGCAACTGATGATGGTTCTATTGGAGAAAAGGGATTTGTTACAAAAGTTCTTCAAAAAAAACTTGAAGAAAATACTTATGATCTATCTATTGCGATAGGACCGGTTATTATGATGAAAAATGTAGTAGAAATAAACAAAAAGTTTAATCTGAAAACTTTTGTTTCTTTAAATCCAATTATGATTGATGGAACAGGAATGTGCGGAAACTGTCGAGTAACAATCCATAATAAAACATATTTCGCCTGTGTAGATGGTCCGGATTTTGATAGCGATGGAATCGACTTCAACGAGCTAATTCAAAGACAAAAATATTATCATGAAGAAGAACACGAATGCAATCTTAGGCTGGGTGAAAAAGATGATTAATCGCGTTAGAATGCCAGAGTTAGATCCTAACATAAGAAATAAATCTTTTGATGAAGTTGCTTTAGGATTTTCAATTGAACAAGTTAAAATTGAAGCTTCAAGATGTTTAAACTGTGTTAATCCACGTTGCGTAAAAGCATGTCCTGTAAATATAGATATCCCTAAGTTCATCCAACAAATTCTTTCTGATAATTTTAAAGATGCTTATTGCACAATCTACCAAGACAATATTTTACCCTCAGTGTGTAGTAGAGTATGTCCACAAGAAAAGCAATGTGAAGGCGCATGTGTTTTAGGAATTAAAACTGAAAGTGTAGCTATTGGTAGTTTAGAGAGATTTATCGGAGATTATTGTCTAGAAAATTGCTTTTATAAAGATGAGAAAATCGAAGATAATAATAAAGCGGTCGCTATAGTTGGTAGTGGACCAGCTGGCTTAGCCTGTGCAGCACAAATAAGAAGATATGGTTATCAAACCGATGTTTATGAAGCGTTACATGAATTTGGCGGTGTACTAAAGTACGGTATTCCAGAATTTAGATTACCTAAAAATATTGTTGATTCTGAAATAGATAGACTGAAGAAACTAGGAGTAAATTTTTATAAAAATGTCATTATAGGTAAGACTCTAACATTAGACCAGTTGATTAAAGAATATAAATATGACTCGGTTTTTATTGGAAGTGGGGCTGGGTTACCTAGTTCTCTCGGAATAAAGGGTGAAAATTTAAATGGTGTTTACTATGCCAATGAATTTCTAACAAGAGTCAACCTTATGAAAGCAAACAGCTTTCCATCATATGCAACTCCAGTTAAAATCAAAGATATTGTTGCCGTAGTTGGAGGCGGAAATGTAGCTATGGATGCAGCGAGAACTGCTAAAAGATTAGGCGCTAAGAAAGTCTATATTATCTATCGTCGTGATATCAACTCATTACCAGCGAGGTTAGAAGAAATCCATCATGCTATCGAGGAAGGAATTGAGTTTAAACTACTTTTAAACCCAGTTGAGATTATTGGTCATAACTATGAAATCAATAAAATAAAATGCCAAGTAATGGAACTAGGCGAAAAAGATCAAACAGGTAGACAAAAACCTATACCCACAAACTCATTTGTTGATATTGATGTAGATAACTTAATTATCGCAATAGGGCAAAGCCCTAATCCAATTATTAAGAAATCAACTCCAGAATTACTATGTGATAATTGGGGTAGAATCATAGTAAATGATTATCAAACTTCAATTCCAGGTGTTTTCGCTGGTGGAGATATTGTTACCGGAGCTGCTACCGTAATTTTGGCAATGGGTGCTGGAAAAAGTGCCGCTATACATATTAATAAATTCTTAAGAAATGCTTAGTCTAAAGCATTTCTTTTTTATAAATATTTAATATGACAAAAATGTCGTTTTATCTTGACAAGCTTTTTAAAAGTTGTATAATATAATCATGACACTAATGTCACAACAAAAGGAGAATGATGTAAATGCCATACAAAACATTTTTTAAACTTACAAAAGAAAAAAAGGAAAGAATTATTAACGCTGCTGTAAATGAGTTTTCGAAAGTTCCTTATGAGCAGTCAATGATCTCAGAAATAATCAAGGAAGCTAAAATACCTAGAGGTAGTTTTTATCAATATTTTAAAGATAAAAAAGACTTATATTTACATGTTATCGATATTATAAAAGAAGAAAAATTTAAATATTTAAGTGAAACACTTAAAAATCCTGAGAACTTAAACTTTATCGATATGATTAGAACTCTATATAAAGATGGCGTTGAATTCGCTGTTAAAAATCCAAAATATGTTCAAATACTAGATGTTCTTTTAAAAAACAAAAATGAGTTCTATGATAGCCTTATAAAAAATAGTATTAAAAACGCTGAAGAAATATATTCTTCTTTAATTGAAAAAGACAAGGAAAATGGCTTAATTAAAAAAGATATCGATACTTCTACTCTTGCAAAACTCACAGTTGAACTTACATCTAATATTAGTATAGAAGAGCTTAATTTAGAAGATAAAGAAGGATCATATAATAGAATGCTTGATAGTTGCGATAAGATATTCAAAATAATTGAATTAGGAGTTAGTAGGAGCTAAATATGTTTAAAGTAGAGAATTTAGAATTTAAATATACAAAAAATCAATCTAATGTTCTTAATGGCTTAAATTTCGAGATAAAAGAAGGTGAAATTTTCGGTTTTTTAGGCCCAAGTGGTGCTGGTAAAAGTACAACACAAAAAATCATAATTAAAATTCTTGAAGACTATAAAGGGAAAATACTTTATAAAGATAAAGATTTAAAATCTTACGGAAATGAATTCTACGAAGATATCGGTGTTAGTTTTGAAATGCCTGTACATTTCTCGAAGATGACAGCTATGGAGAATATTAACTTCTTCCTAAAACTGTATAAGAATAATGAGGATATTGAATTACTAATGAAAAGACTTGGACTTTGGGAGGATCGCAATAAACTTGTTGGAGAGTTTTCTAAGGGGATGAAGATTAGACTAAATCTTGTGAGAGCTTTATTAAACAAACCTAAAATGCTATTTTTGGATGAACCAACAAATGGTTTGGATCCCGCGAATGCAATGATAATGAAAGACATAATTAGAGAGTTTAAGAACAATGGTGGTACAGTTTTCATAACATCGCATATCATGTCTGATATCGACCAATTATGTGACAGAGTTGCTTTTATAGTTAATGGAGAAATTAAAGAAATTGATTCTCCTAGAAATCTTAAAATTCGTTATGGAAAAAGAACAGTAAAGGTAGAATATAAAGAAGATAATCAAATAAAAAGCAAAGAGTATCCTTTAACGGAAATCTCCGAAAATAGAGATTTTATAGATATTATAAAGAGCAAAGATATTGAAACTATACATAGTGGGGAAACAACTTTGGAAGATATTTTTATAAAAGTAACTGGAGTAAATTTAGACAATGAAAGTTAGTAGACTAAAACAGTTAATTTTAGGAGAATTACTAAGACTGCACAAATACAATGTTATCTTTATTTCGGTGTTTATCGCTTTAGTTTGGGGTATAATTCTTTACTTTGTAAATTCAAATATTTTTGATGTATTATTACCATTATTAATATTGGTTGATTCAACTATGATGAGTTTTATGTATATTGGTAGTGTAATGTTCTTTGAAAAAAAGGAATCAACTCTATCTTCAATATTAGTAACACCAGTTAAAAACGAAGAAATAGTACTTTCAAAAATATTCGCTAACACTTTACACAATCTTTTATCCACTAGTTTAGTAATTATTGCGTTTGTATTTATAAAACAAGTTGAATTACGGTATATATTAATATTTTTCTCAATAATAGTTATTACATCATTATTTACAGGACTTGGACTACTTTTTTCATATTATCAAAAGGATTTCACAACTATGTTAATGAACATAATGATACTTGCTTTCTTGCTTTTAATTCCTTCAGCGCTATTTGCTTTTGGGATTATTAGCGGAAAATTTTGGGAATACATTCTATTAATTAATCCTATTCAAGCTGCTCAAGAGCTAATTAATGGTGGTTTTAAAGAATATGAAATAACTTGGAAGTATTACTTTAGTCTTGCTTACTTGTTAGTTGGATTAATCACAACATACAAGTATTTAATTATCCCTAAGTTTCAAAAATATGCTGTATCAATAAGTGGGGTATAATAAATGATTAAAACCGTAATAAAATCCGAACTTAAAAATATGTCAAGAGATCGACTATATATTTTCTTCTTCTTCTATCCTTTTATCATTGGGTTAATCGGATACTTTTTAATACCATATTTAAGAAATCAGGTGGGCCCAGAAAATATAGTCCCTGAAATAGTTGCGATGCTTTTAATATTGATGACAGGTTACATCTTTGGAGCATTGACTGCGTTCACGCTTCTAGACGATAGAGATGATTCAGTTTTAATGAGTTTAAAAATAACACCAATTTCAGTTAAAGCTTACGTCGCTATGAAATTAGTAATTAGTTTCATTTTCGGTTTTATTGCAACGTTAGCGATTATTTTAAGCACAGGTTTTTTGCCAAACTCTACTTTTTTAACTATAATGTTAATATCTATAGTTGGCGCTTTACAGGCTCCAGGTGTAGCTTTAATAATAAATGCTTTTGCAAAGAATAAGGTTGAGGGTTTTGTCATGATGAAAATGTCAGCTTTGATTCTTGCAATACCAGTTATCGCGTTTTTTGTACAATCATGGCAAGAAGTATTTCTTGTTTTCGCTCCTGGTTTTTGGTCTGCGAGAATGATTCAGATGGAATTAATTTCGTCGATTGAAGTTAACTTCACATTAATAGTTTATTTTATACTAGGAGTTATATATAATATTTTATTCGTTAGTCTCTTTATGTGGATTTATTCTAAAAAAAATAATATATAGGAGGAAAATTTTTATGGATATTTTAGCGATTATTTTAGTGATTTACGGAGCATTATGTATTCTAATTTCAATACTTAGGCCGCCTTTCATTATGAATAGCAAGAAAATTCAATTATTCGAAAAATATTTAGGTAAGTTAGGTACAACTTTGCTTATTTTAGGAATAGGGATTGCTTGTCTAGTTATTGGAATTATTATATATCCTTAAAAGAGAATACCTAAACTTTATTTACTTTTGCAATAAATATAAAAAAACTCAGGAAAATCCTGAGTTTTTTTATCTATTTATTTCATAAATTATATAAACTTGATTATCTTCATTAAGTTCGCCGATAGATTCATTTCTTATAAAAACATCTTTTCCTTGACTTCTTATCATAACGAAATGTCGGTAGTAAATGTATTTTTCAACCTTAATGGAATTCATTGGATCAAACCCAATAACTTGATCGCATTCATACACTTTTGGATTGCTACTAAAGATCATAGAGATTCTTGAAAGTATACCTTGATAATAATTCTCTAAAAATTGTAGATCATTGTAGGAATGTTCATAGTAAAATTCCAAATGTTCTGTTTCATCAAAATACAAATGATAAATGTTTTTGTCTTCCTCTCCGATGAGGTGATAAATTGATTTCTTAAATCGTTCAGCTGTCATAATAATCAACGCACCAATACTGTAGGAAACTGATCTTATAGGAAGATAATTTTTGATATTTTTTATCTCTTCTTTTAGTTTGTCGCATGCTTTCTCATATTCCTCAATATCTAGAGTTTGTAAAGCTTT
>JAQUZK010000207.1 GCA_028691335.1 Candidatus Izemoplasmatales bacterium | reverse complement strand
GTGCTATGGAAATTTTAAACTCTTTATTGTCAGAGATATTTTCTTTATCTCTAGGGAATTTAGACACTATTAAAGCCAATATTTTTGAACTCTCAGCTGTCTTGATGAGAGCTGCTGTTGATTCAGGAGTTTCACTTAGTGATATGCACGAGATTATGAAAAAAATAACAATTATTATTGCAAATGAAACAGAGTATGAAGAAGTATGTCTTTTAACCGCAGAAATAATGGAAGCAATTAATAATGTTATTTCTAATAATAAATTTACTAAAAAAAGTAATGAAAACCTTATAAAGGCAATTAACTATATCAAAAAAAACTATCGAATAGATGTAAGTCTTGAAACTGTAGCTAAAAACGTATTTGTTAGTAATTATTACTTAAGTCATCTTTTTCGGGATGAAATGAACATGACTTTCATCGACTATGTGAACAAAGTTAGAATTGAAGCGGCTGTGAAATTAATGAAAGAAACAAATTTGACAATACAAGAAATTATTTCACAGACTGGATTCTCTGATCATAGTTATTTTATTAAAATATTCAAAAGACATCACGGTATTACACCTAAGAAGTATATGAGTCTTTTTTTATAAAACAATCTTACTTTTGAAGTAAGATTTTTTTTAACAAATTTGTTTTATTTTATCACAAGATAACTACTATTAAGATAAAGCGTTTTCATTTATAATTAGTTTTGAGCAAAAGAAAAGGTGGTATGACTATGATATTAGAAGAGATTTCCATGTTGTTACAAAAGGGAAAAGCAAAAGAAGTTAAAATTCTAGTTCAGAATGCGCTAGATCAAGGTTTTGAAGCCAAAAGTATTTTAAATGAAGGGCTGATTAGTGGTATGTTAGTAATTGGTCAAAAGTTCAGAAATAATGAAGTGTTTGTACCCGAAGTTTTAGTAGCTGCTAGAGCTATGAATTTTGGACTGGAAATTCTTAGACCAGCATTAGTGCTTCAAGGAAATAAATCTAAAGGTAAAGCTTTAATTTGTACTGTTCAAGGAGATCTTCATGATATTGGAAAAAATCTGGTAAAAATGATGATTGAAGGCAAGGGTATTGAAGTAATAGACTTAGGTGTTGACGCTAGTCCCGAAACTGTTGAAGAAGCAATAATAGAACACAAACCTGATATTTTATGTTTAAGCGCACTCTTAACAACAACGATGATGAATCAAAAAGTAATAATTAAACACTTGGAAAATAAAGGTTTAAGAAATGATGTAAAAATTATGGTTGGTGGCGCTCCTCTTACAGAAAAATTTGCTAAAGAAATAGGCGCTGACGCTTATGCTCCTGATGCAGCTACTGCTTCAGATATTGCATTAAAATTAATAGAGGGGAAGTTATATGTTTAAAAGTATTGAGACTTACAAAATAAATATAGATAAGTCATTTGAAGAGAATTATAAACTTTATAATGATTCATTGAATAAAAAAGTAGGAAATATCAGTTTCCGTGTTTTGCCACCTTCTGATGTTAGCTTTTATCAAGAAATTGACTTGTGCAGTTACAACTTTGATACCGATATTGACAAATATGCTAACGATTTAATCGAATTACTAGACAAATCTTACCTAGAAAGAATAAAAATAGATGATAACATGCTACCAGCCGTTTTTCCAATTTTGGGAATAGGTGATTATTCTGCTTTTGTAGCTGGAGATATTACTTTTCAGCCTGATACTAGTTGGGGAGAACATGTCTTACAAAATATTGATGACTGGAAGAAACTTCCACCTTTGGGGACAAGCCCTTGGTATAAAAAATTTTTGGATATTAGTGAACAATTAATCATTAGAAGTTTCAAGCAAGGAATCCCCTTTATGCGTGGTTTTTTTTCTCCTTTAGATTTAGCACACGCATTAAGGGGGGAGGATATATATTATGATTTCTATGATGAGCCTGCGAAACTTCATGAATTACTTAACTTTTGTGCTGAAGCTACAATCAAATTTGCTGAAGATATTTATAACTTGGTAGATAAGTATTATAAGAATACAAAATATGGAACTTGGTATACTAGAAAACAAATTAATATGTCTGAAGATATTGCTTGCATGATAAGTGGTGAAACATACCGTGAGTTTTGTAGACCACATACTCAAAAAGTAATTAACCATTTTGGAACAGGATATATGCATTGTCACTCTCGAGCTATGTATTTGGTTAAAGAAATCTGCGATTTAGATAATGTAGTACATCTATGGTTAGCAACTGATCCGAATCAACCTAGACCGATTGACCATATAAAGCAATTAGTTGAAGATTCTAATTCAGTGGTTATAGCTATTGATTGTGAAAATTTTGAAGAAATTGAAGCAAACTTTTCAGAAATGAAAAAAGGTAATTTTTCAATATGTTTGCCAGTTTCATCCATTGAAGAAGGAATTGAAATGGTTGAAAGGTTTAGAAAATTAAACGCTTCAAAATTATGAAAGGAACTTGTTGAATGAAGAAGCTTTTACTAATATTTGTTATGACTATTATGGTATTTATGATACCAGTTTTTCATCCTGTAAAAGCTTTAGAAACAAATACTTTAAGAATTTGGTTTTCTCAGTATGAAGAAGAGAATGAAGCCTTAAGGAAAATTGCTGAGCAATATGAAGTTGAAAATGGCACGAAAATTGAGGTTGTTTCAAGAATTAATATATTTAATGCGGTTTCGGACTTGGTTAATAATGCTACATTAGATGAAAGACCAGACTTAATTTATATGC
>JAQUZK010000206.1 GCA_028691335.1 Candidatus Izemoplasmatales bacterium | reverse complement strand
GGCTTCTGCTTCAGTCTCGTTGACAACGAGAATATCTACTAAAGACAAAATAGAATTTGGTAATTCCTGTACTGGAGCCGCATTAAGAACTGTAATAATTCCTTTCTTTTTTGCTGCTTTGAAACTTTCTTCAATATGTTCTAAAGGTACTTCGAGTTGAGATAAGAGATAATCAGATTCTAATCCTACATTTTCTAAAATTTGACTAATTCTTTCCTGATTATGATAAGAATTAGCTCCTGAATAAGTTACAATTCTATTCTCTCCATCTTCTAGAAAAATTCCAGCTACCCCAGTATGATTCCTGTTAGTTGAATCCAAATAATTAAGATTCACTCCATAATCTTCAAGAGATTTTTTAGCCGTGAGAGCTAAATCATCATTTCCTACGGTCCCTAACATATATGTACTAGCACCAAAAAGCGCACAAGCCACCGCCTGGTTAGCGCCTTTGCCACCTGGATTCATAAAGAAATCATCACTTTTTATAGTTTCACCTGGTTTTGGTAGTCTTTTTAAATTAAAAACCATATCCATATTTACACTTCCAAAAACAAAAACTTTACCCACTCTTATCACATCCTGATTAGATTATACCTTATTTTATATCTTCAAATCACCTATTTTTATAATATTCTTTTTTCTCATATACATATCAATTGCTAAAACCAAAATAATTGGAAAAACAATATGTAACAACACAATCGAAAGTAACGCATTAGTTGTAGTCCCCATTGCTTCAATGGTTCCAAACTGGCCAACAAAACCAGACGTACCCATACCAGCTCCATTTGGAACGGTTTCAGTTTTAAATACCAAAGTAGAAATAGGACCTAAAATAGCGGAAACAATAATAGTAGGTAACCAAATTATAGGTTTTTTTAAGATATTCTTAAACTGTAACATTGACGTTCCAATCGCGATAGATAGAACTGTTCCAATATTATTATCTTTTCTTGACATAATCGCAAAACCAATCATTTGAACACTACCGCCAACAACTGCAGCTCCTCCAGCTATTCCTCCCATAGAAATTGCTATAGCTATCGCTGCGCTAGAAATTGGCATAGTTAGGAAAATTCCCATCAATACCGCAATTACAATCCCCATTATAAAAGGTTGTAAAGATGTTGCGTACTGAATAAAATCTCCTAAGTACTCCATACCAGTTTTAACTGGTAAACCAATTAAACTCGCTACTACATAAGCAAAAATTGTACCAATTAAAGGTACTATTATAATATCTACCGGCGTCTTTCTTTTCAACAAATATATAAGAACAAAATACACTGAAACAGTAGTTAAGTAAGCCACCATAGGATCATAATAAAGCCAAGTGGCGATACCACCGCTAATACCTATAACGACTAATTTAATCCCATCTAGTTTTAATGCAATCGCTATTCCAAAACCTATACCTATCCCCATAGAACTTTTAAGTATTGAAGAAAGGTTTAACAGCCCTGTTTCTATAACTTCTAAATTAGGTATTCCACCAATTAATTTACTAATTTGTGATATAATCACTGAAATTATCAAAGTAGAGAATAATCCTATAGCCATTCCATTAAAACTGGTCATAAAAAAGTTGAGAACTTTGTTTTTTGTCATAACTATCCCCCATAAGAAATTATTTATTACGTATTACTATTATGATGTTTTTATTTAAAAAAAGCAAATATATTAACTTTTTTATCTAATTATAGAAAAGATTTCTGAGTTTCCTCAGAAATCTTATCGATTAATCAATAAATTCTTTAAAATACTTATCTAAGTCTAAATAATTCATCATCAACATTCTAGGAATATGGAAAGGGCCTTTGAACAAGTTACCCTTGCTAAAATTAAGAGGAGAGTTATCGTAGCGAAGATATCCAATCCATTCCAAGTTATCTACAATAAAATTATTTTTAGTAAAATCATAAATATTTTGATAAATATCATAAAACTTTTTATTATTAGTTTTTAAATACAACTTTAAAAACACTATTAAGGCTTCAGTATGTGGCCACCATAGTTTTAAATCACATTCTAGTTGTTCTAATGGTTTATTAAATATGTCCACAAAATATTTTAATCCACCTTTTTCTTTATCCCAACCTAGTTCATAAGACCATAAAGCAATGTTTTTGATCTTATTAAACTCTTCTTGGCTTATATTATCTAAATCTAGTAAAAACCAAGCGCATTCTAAACTGTGTCCTGGATTTACAAGCCTACCTTTAGGACTATCATCAAACTTTCCGGTTTCGTCGACATTTTCTAAAAGAGCCTTTAAATCAAAGTTATAATGTTTATTTAGAATATTAGCTTTTGATATATTAATATGTTCTTTGTAGTTGTCTTGAAAATCTATATCAACTTTTTCCATTGCTTGAGCTAAACTCAAAAAAATCATTGAACTAGAAAGATCTTGAAGATGATAATTCTCAGGATTAAACTTAGGTTCTTCACTTAATTCTTTACCATACTTATCAAAAATAATATTATATACTCTTCTTCCTTCTAATAAGTATTTAAAATCAAATGTTACTTCATAAAGCGCGATGCTAGCCATAACATAGAACGCTTCTGAGAACCAGTATCTTCTTTTTTGAATGGGTAAACCATCTTTGGTTATTCTAAAATACATTTTATTATTATCAAAAAAAGCTTTCTCTTGAATAAACGAATAAGTGTCTTTAGCTATTTTTAACCATTTATCATTTTTTTCTATATATTGATAAGCTTTAGAGAAAATATAAAC
>JAQUZK010000018.1 GCA_028691335.1 Candidatus Izemoplasmatales bacterium | reverse complement strand
ACCATCAACATATTCAACAACCCCATCACTCATAGCGATAACTGAAGTTCCAGAGTCATGAGCAATTTTGTACTCAATCCCTGTCCCAACAAAAGGCGCTTCTGGCTTCAACAAAGGAATTGCTTGTCTTTGCATGTTAGCACCCATCAAAGCACGATTCGCATCATCATGTTCTAAGAAAGGGATTGAAGCTGTTGACACAGATACAATTTGTTTTGGTGAAACGTCCATAAAATCGCAACGATGCTTGTCAAATATTCTTGTTTCTCCATTAAGTCTAGCAACTACACGATCTTCTGTGATAGTCATATCATCATTTAACTCAACATTGGCCTGAGCGATTACATAGTCTCTTTCTTGATCCGCTGACAAATAGTGTAGTTCATTAGTAACTCTACAATTTGCTTTATCTATCTTTAAATATGGAGTTTCAATGAAACCATATTTATTTACTTTTACATAACATGCCAAAGAGTTAATCAACCCAATGTTTTGTCCTTCTGGAGTTTCAATAGGACAAATACGTCCGTAATGACTTTGATGAACGTCACGAACTTCAAACCCAGCTCTATCTCTTGTTAAACCACCAGGTCCAAGGGCCGAAATCCTTCTTTTGTGAGTAAGTTCATCTAAAGGATTAGTTTGTTGCATGAATTGTGACAACTGTGAACTACCGAAAAACTCTTTTATTGAAGACGTTAATGGTCTAATATTCACAAGATTTTGAGGAGTAATAGTCCTTGGATCTTTAGTAGACATTCTATCTTTAACATTCTTTTCCATTTTAGCAAGACCAATACGGAATTGATTTTTAAGCAATTCACCTATAAGTCTTAGTCTTCTATTTCCTAAATGGTCAATATCATCAAGTGTACCTATACGGTCAAAAAGATTTAGATAATAAGATATACTCGCAATAATATCAGAGGTTGTAATATGTAAAGCAACTTCTTGAGTATTATTTCCTATAATTCTTACTTTTATAGTTTCGCCAAAATCTTCTTTTATATCCAAATTAAGAATTTCCACAAATGTATTTCTCACTACATTTTGTACAAATGCTTCTTCCTCGTTTTCAGGAGCTATTTCATTTCTATTTTCACGATCGATAATTTGTTTAAGTTCTTTTTCCAACTCTTTATCAAAAGTAATCTTTGTTAATAAAGCCGGTCTATTATCTTTAATAATTTCTATATTTTCGTAATTTAAAACTGTTCCTCTTGAAAGAATAACCTCTCCAGTTTCTGGGTTGATTAAATCTTTACTTAATTTAACAGTTGCATCTTTGTCAAGTAGCGATTTAACGCGGTTTACCACATCTAGTTTTTGATTGACTTTAAAACGACCAACATCAGCTAAATCGTATCTTTTTTCATTAAATAAGCGTGATACAAAAAACTCTCTAGCACCTTCGATAGTTGCGGTTTCACCCTGTCTAATTTTAGCGTAAACTTCTTTCATCGCTTCTTCAGAATTTTGTGTTAAATCCTTTTCAAACGTATTCTCAAGCAGTTCGTTATCGCCAAAAATGTCAACGATTTGCTTTTTGGTTGAAAAACCAAGCGCTTTAATCATAGTTGACAAAAGAATCTTTTTAGATCTATCTATCTTTGCGTAAAGAATATCTTTAGAGCCCATTTCATATTCAAGCCACGCACCTCTTGTAGGTATAACTTGTCCTACATATTTACGATGTAAAGTTTTTTTATCCACTTCTTCAGAAAAGAATACACCAGCTGAACGTACTATTTGCGAAACAATTACTCTCTCAGAACCATTAATAATAAATGTTCCTACAGGAGTCATCATCGGAATATCTCCCATGAAAATCTTGTTTTCAATAATATTGTCTTCAGCTAAAACTTCTCCAGTTTTAGGGTCAACTAAATTTTTGTTTTTTAGTCGAACACTAACTTTTAAAGGTCTTGAATAATTAAGATCCTTTTCTTTGCATTCTTTTACACTGTACTTTGCAGGTTCAAACTCAAAGTCACCAAAGTATAGTTCAACATCTCCATTAAAGTTTGTAATAGGGGAGATATCTTGAAACAGTTCTTTTAACCCCGTTTCCATAAACCACTTAAATGATTCAGTTTGTACTTCAATTAAATTCGGTAATTCAACATTGGATTTGACACGTGAGTAGTTTCTTCTTTCTCTTGTCTTACCGTATTTGACGGTTTTGTAATTCACACAATCACCTCATAACTAGATTTTTGATAAGTTTTACCGTGAAAACTTATAAAAAAACGCAAAAATGCGCATTCTATCGCATTTTAATATTTTATCACAATTGAACAAGCTAGTCAATTATTTATTACATTTTATTACATAATAGCCACTTTTTTTAGTTATAACACTGACTTTATCAAAAATTTCTTCACATTTTTTGATCGCGGATGGCGCACCGTGCTTCTTATTAATCACAAAAATTAATACTCCCGAATCGTTTAAATGTTCAAATGCACCCTCGAAAATTGAATAGACAATGTCTTTCCCAGCTCTAATCGGTGGATTAGTAATAATCAAATCATATTTATCGTTGACATCACTAAAAACATCTGAATACTTAACTTCTACTTCTTGATTATTTAACTTTGCGTTTCTTTTTGCTAAAGCAAGTGCTCGGTCATTGACATCAACCATAGTAACTTGGCTACTTGGATTAAATTTCTTATAGATAATCCCTATGGGTCCGTAGCCTGAACCCATATCTAAAATTTTTTCATGTTTCAAACCCAAAACAGAATCTATTAAAAGCCTAGAACCAAAATCCAATCCTGCTTTAGAAAATACACCATGATCAGTTATAAAACTAAAATCCAAATCCTTGATAACAACCTTTATAGTTTTTTCATTAGACCTCAAATCATCGTTTTTTTTAGTGTAGTAGTGGTTCATTTGTCTAACTCCTTTAAAAGACTAAAAACCTGAGACACTCTCAGGTTTATAATCCTTGCAAAACAAATTATTTTAATTCTACTTTAGCTCCAGCTTCAACTAACTTATCAGCTATTTCTTTAGCGTCATTTTCTTTAACTTTTTCTTTAACTGCTACTGGTGCTGAGTCAACTAATTTCTTAGCTTCAATTAATCCAAGTCCAGTTAATTCTCTGATAACTTTGATTACTTTAACTTTTGATGCTCCAGCATCTGTTAACATAACGTCAACTTCTTTTGGACCTTCATCTACTGCTTCTTCAGCTGCTGCTACTGCAGGTCCAGCTGCTACTGCTGATGGATCGATTCCAAATTCTTCTTTCATCGCATCGATAAGTGATTTGATTTCTAAAATATTCATTTCCTTTAATGATTCAATAAAATCTTTAGCGTTTAATTTTGCCATTTTTCTTTCCTCCTAATTACTTTCTACAGTTTCTTCTTTTTTTGTTAGTAAATCTAATCCAATTGCTAAATCTCTAACTGGTGCTAATAATTGTGTAGCTAACATTGCAAGCAATGTTTCTCTTGATGGTAATTGTGAAATTTCTTTGATTTGATCTTGATTGTAAAAATCTCCATCAACAACACCTGATTTGATTTTGATTTTTTTGTTTTTCTTCGCAAAAGTATATAATACCTTCGCTGCTGAAATTGAATCTTCATACGCGAATATAACTCCATTTGGACCGTTTAAATCTTGAGTTAAATCGTTGTACCCTACCTCTTCAGCTGCTCTTTTTGATATGTTATTTTTAATAACAATCATTTCACATCCAGCATCACGTAGTAAACCACGTAATTCTTCTGTTTTGTCTACAGTTAAGCCTTGATATTCAGCTACAACTACTGATTTGGCATTAGACATCTTTTCAGCGATCTTCTTAACTTCTTCTTGTTTTAAGTTAATAATGTTTTGATTAGCCATTTTAGACCTCCTTATGTCCTAATAATAGAAAACCTCTTTTTCGAATCGAGAAAAAGAGGAATAAATAATAAAATTTATTTTCTTAATCTCGGTAGGCTATTTAAGCTCTCGTGCCCCTACTGTCTTCGATAAAGCTATTTATTTTTTTGCAACTTCAACTTTTACACCAGGTCCCATTGTTGATGAAACACTGACGTTTTTCATGTAAACACCTTTAACCGTTGATGGTCTTGCTTTTTTAATAGTTTCTAAAATTGTATTATAGTTATCTACAAGTTTAGAAGTTTCAAAAGAAACTTTACCAAAAACAACTAAGATGTTTCCAAATTTGTCAACACGGTAAGTAATCTTACCACCTTTTGAATCTTCTACTGTCTTTGCGATATCCATCGTAACAGTACCAGTCTTAGGGTTTGGCATTAAACCTTTTGGCCCTAATAAACGACCGATTTTCCCTAGTGTAGCCATCATATCTGGTGTAGCGATAACTACATCAAATTCAAACCAACCTTCTTTGATTTTTTCGACTAAATCATCATCACCAACAAAGTCAGCGCCTGCGTCCTTAGCTTCTTGTGCTTTTTCGCCTCTAGCGAAAACTAAAACTCTCTTAGTTTTACCAGTTCCATGCGGTAATACTAAAGCTCCTCTTAAATTTTGTTCAGCCTTACGAGGATTTAAGTTTAGATTAAAAGCTAATTCCATTGATGCATCGAATTTTTCAAAGGAAACTGATTTTACTAACTCGATAGCTTCTTCGATTGCATACTTCTTAGTACGATCTACCTTCGCAAGAGCTTCAGAATATTTTTTTCCTTTTTTAGCCATTGATTTTTCCTCCTATATTTGGTTTTAGCGGAATGTCCTCCCAATTATATAGTTGTATATATGAAACAACTAATAAACTTAGTCTTTAACGACAATTCCCATGTTTCTTGCCGTACCTTCGATAATTTTAGCTGCTGCTTCAATATCGTTTGCGTTTAGGTCTGGCATTTTGATCGCCGCGATTTCTCTTAATTGATCCCAAGTAATAGTTGCGACAGTATCAGTTTTTGAATTTCCTGCTCCTTTTTGAATTTTACATGCTTTTTTTAACAAATCACTTGCAGGTGGTGTTTTTGTTATAAACGAGAATGAACGATCATCATATACAGTAAGTACTACCGGAATAACACTACCGACTTGATCTTTTGTTCGATCATTAAATTGCACGCAAAATTGTTGAATGTTAACCCCTGCTTGTCCCAAAATCGGTCCAATTGGTGGAGCTGGTGTTGCTTTTCCACCCGGAACTTGCAGTTTAACAACGTTCTTAATTTCTTTAGCCACGAAAGACACCTCCTTATTTTCGTGATGTGGTCAACAGGAACCTTTTAGTTCCTCCCACTTTATATCCATTCGACACGCTGAAATATTATACAATAGAACTATTATTTAGTCAAGAATTTTTTACTAAGAATTAAATGTCATATTTTGAAGTGATTTCTGCTGGTTTCTTGATTAACAAAGTGATAATCGGTAACATTCCAAAAACGATGTTAAGAACAAAAATTCCGACAATTCCACCTATAAATAAATGCGGAGGAAGAACGAATAAAGTAAGATATTCACTTACTGAGGCTTGTAACCTTAACAAAATAAATGACATTGCGAAATAAGATATAACAGAACCGACTATCGTGAATGCGATAATCTCTGATAAGAAGATTTTATATATATCTCTTTTTGAAGCACCTATTGCGCGATATACTCCAATCTCTTTGATTCGGTTAAGCATACTAGAACGCATCATAAAATAGATGTAAATAACGATTCCAATTATTATAACTACTATTCTAGTTATCTTAAAACCATTAACAGCTAAAAGACTTGTTTCAAAATCATCATAGTAGTAATCGCCGGTATTTATTAATTCTAAATCTCTTGCAGCAAAATCTTGTACTGCCTTCTCCTGATCATCTACAAAGAAATAAACATTACCATAGTAGAAATTTTCAGAATCTAAAGATTTTTCAATCGCGTTTTGGTACGCTTGATTCGTAATTATAAATAAAAAACCGTTATAAGCTTGATCATTATCTGCTGGTTTATAAGTCCCAACAATTGTCATCTTTCCAAACGAATCTTGGAAATCATATTCATCCCCAACTTCATAACCTTCATAATCTGGAGCTAACATTTCATTATTAGAAGTTATATTTCTACCTGAAACAATCTCTATTTTCCCTTCAGCCTCTCCATAGGTTAATACCGAAAAATACTGATAAAACTCATGAAAAGCATAGATAGCATCATCATCAAGAATTAGTATTGGAGATTCGCTATTGACAATTCCAACAATCTCATATTTTATTTCTTTTTCTCCCCAACCTAAGGAAATAAACGATCCGATAATTTCTTCGTAACTATCTAATCCAATATCTTTAGCATTTTTCTCCTCAAATATTTCCTCAACTACCCACAAATCTAAAGCTACTTGATAGTTATTATTAGGTAAACCACCTTGTAACACTTCTACATTTTGATACTGCGAAACTTTTACTGGGTAAGAATCAAAATTGATGTTTGTATTTCCTTGATAATAGTCTTTATAGTTCAACTTTAAATAGACACTAGAGAAATATGGCGAAACTTCTATACCATCAATTTCGTTTAATAGACTTTCAAAGTTTATGCTTTGAATATCAGTTCTTGGATTCAACATCATAGTCTCTTTCGGATACTGTATGTAATCTTTTTGATCCATATAAGTTAAACTTCCAAACGAAGCGATTTGATAAGCTAATATCGCAGAGATAACCATGTAACCAAATAAAAATAACTTACTACTAAATTTTCTCTTACTAAATATTCTAGAAAAACCACTTTTTATCGCAGAAGACCATTTAATAAAAGATTTTCTATTCTTATCAGTCTTTATTTCTTTGAATGTTGATAGATCAAAGTCATATTCAGTAGCTTCATTTATTTCTCTTGTTTTATAATGCTCATCTAATAATTTAATTTCTGAATTATCACTTAAATACTTGATTTTTCTTTTTGAGTTTACTTTAATATATAGATTTCCTTTATACTCAATTAACTTAATATTTAAGTCTTTATCTTTTTCAGTATCATAATAATGTTCTATACCACTATCTTTTAGGCGATCATCGCTATTTAAGTCCTTTAAATAAATAATTCTTTCATCGTTATAATCATAAGCTCCTGAACTAGTATTTTCATAATCATTTACAATTTTTCCATCAAGAAGTTCAATTACTCTATCCGCATAAAAATCTACTAAACCTTTTTCGTGTGTTACCAATATAACTAGACGAGTCTCTGAAATTTTCTTGATAATACTCATAATTTCAAAAGTATTATTGGAATCTAAATTCCCTGTTGGCTCATCAGCTAAGACTACTTCAGGATCTTTAACTAACGCTCTTGCGATAGCAACCCTTTGTTGTTGCCCGCCCGATAAAGCTTTAACATTTCTTCTTCTGTAGTTGTACATACCAACAGCTTCAAGTACGTAATTGATTCTCTCTTCTATTTCCTTTTTTTCATACAATCCAGCCATATTAAGAGCTAGTTCAATATTTTCGTAAACTGTTTTGGATAAAACGAGATTATAATTTTGAAAGATATATCCTATTTTCTCATTACGAAGAATGTCCCATTCTTGAGAATGATAAGTTCTAATCTCTTTATCATCAAAAATTATCTTTCCACTGTTAAATCCATCTAAGCCTCCTACTACATTCAAAAGAGTAGTTTTCCCACAGCCTGAAGGGCCCGTTAAAGCCACTAAACCTGTTTTAGGGAAATCTATTGAAGTGTCATTAATAACATGGATTTGATTTGATCTTCCTTTGTTATAATATTTACTAATATTTTTTAAACTTATCATAGGGCTACTCCAAATCTGTTTTCAATGTCTTTGAAACACTATTTGCAAATATCTTATTGCAATATCTTCTAGAGATAAACAATGACATCAAAACTAATAAAATAAAATAAACGATATAATCAAAGAAACTATAAACAGTTAATGTTTCTAATAAATTAAAGTTCCCCTGAGAATTCACCGGTATACTAAGGGATATTGCAAGAAAAATAAAGAAAGATATCAAAACAATAAACAAGTTTTCAACATAAATAAATGTCTTAACTACATTTTGGTTAGCGCCTATTGTTCTAAAAATAGCATAATCTCTTAATTTTGTATTAATAATAATTTTGAAGATAATATAAGTTAGGAAAGTAGATGCGAAAATAGTAATAACATTTACAATAATCATTCCTACTGATTCCATAATTCTCATCAATCCCATGAACTCATCCATAGAAGAGGCATTATACGGATAAACAACCTGATACTTAAGATTAATACCCTCTCGATCATTAGCGATGTCTTGAGCCAAACCTTCTGCATCTACAACCTTATTAGCCATAATACTTACTTGATATATCTCATCATAAAAAATCTCATCATAAGTTTCTTGATTAATAAATATTGTATAATCATCAACATCTTCATCTACTATCACTTTAATATCCAGTTCGTTTTGAACATAATAGTCTTCAACAGATAAAGTACCATCATATTCACAAGCTCCGCCAAAACAAGTTACTCTGTATTTACCGTTTCCTAATCTTAATTCATTTTTGTTTAAACTGTTATCGATTTCAAAACTTGAATGTTGGATAATATTATTAATTGATTCAGAAAAACTTAAATAAATTGTTCCATATCCCATTGAGTAAATATCTTTTCTCAAAACTTCCCAAACATCATCAGAAACAAACACAAAATTACTCTGTTCAGCTAAAGAACCAGGAATTATATCATTATCAATAATTCCAGATATTGTAAACACTAATTTAGTTTTCTCACCTCGGACATATTCAGTCAAACTGGTTTCATGTAAATCATTAGTACTATCTTTATATTGATCACTGATAGCTAATATTACTTCGTTGTTTTCATCAGGATATTGTCCTTCAATATACCTTATATCATCACCTAAAAACGATAAAGGTAAATAGATTACTCTTATCGAATCATAAATATTATCATCAATAATTAAATCTCTAGATTGATCCATTACATAATCGAAATTAATCAAATCTTTTACGTTATTTTTATCTCTAAGGTTTTGAAGTTCATCTAAAGTAAAAGCTTGATTATCAGCTTTTTTAACAACTATTCTATCTGGATTAATATAATTAAAGTAAGTGTTTTCAAGAATAGTCTGATTTTGACTTATACTAACATACCCTCCGTAAGCAAGTCCTACAAACAAAGCAAAAAATGTAAAAATCATTAACATTAATATCGTTTTCTTTGGAACCGATAAAAGATTATTTAAAGATATCTTTATCATTGTCCAAAGATTCATTTTATATTCTTTATCTTCTAACTTAGGCAAATCTTTCTTTTCAGCCTTCTTAATTTCTCTATCTTCAACTATCTCCCCATCATATATCCTTATTTTCCTAGTCGCGTATTCTTCTACTTGTGAAAATTCATGAGTTACCATAATAACTAACTTTTCTTTAGATATATCAGCCAAAAGTTGAATAATTTGTTTTGCGGAAGCAGAGTCTAAATTTCCAGTTGGCTCATCAGCAGCAATAATAGGACAATCTTTAGCTAGAGCTCTGGCTATAACTACTCTTTGCTTTTGTCCTCCGGATAATTTAGTCGCTTTATGTTTAGCGTGTTTTTCAAGACCTACTCTCTTGATAATTTCCATTGCTCTTTTTTTAATTTTATCCTTAGGATACCCAGACAACAATAAAGGCGCTTCGACATTCTGCAAAACAGTATAAGAATCGATTAAGTTGTACTCTTGAAATACAAAAGCAATGTATTTTTTACGATAGTTTTCTTTTTCATTCACAGAGAAATAAGAAGTTTCTTCACCATTTATATACATTTCTCCGTCTTCATAAGAATCTATTCCACTAATTACATTTAAAAGGGTTGTTTTTCCTGACCCGGATTCACCAACCACCGCTACAAATTCATTGACATGTAACTCTAAGTTTATTTTCCTTAATCCTAGAGCTATTACATCATTAGAATTGTAATATTTGGAAACATTGACTAATTTAATCATTATTGATATCCTCCTAGCAATTAACTGATTAATTATATCATAGAAATTAAATAACTTAATTAGATTTTCTTTCTAATATCATTTAAATATAAGATTAACACATCTATTATAAATAAAAGTTTTGACAAATTAGTGTCAAAACTTTTTCTTTAATTATAAACTTCAATTTGATTTCTACCTTTTTCTTTAGCTTGATACAAGGCTTGATCAGCAAAATCCATCATTAATGCGTAAGACTCGTTTTTCTTTGGAATATCACAATTAATCCCAATACTAACAGTTAAGAACTCGTTTGTTTTTGATTTTTCATGTTTTATTTTCTTTCTTTTTAAAGAAGATACAATCTTTCTAGCTATTCTTTTAGATTTAGTTAAATCGCAATTGTTAATAATTAAAACAAATTCATCTCCTCCAAATCGAGCAGCTAAAGCATCTTCTCCTTCGATTGATTTACTTAAAATATTGGCTAACTTAATTAAAGCTTCATCGCCAACAAGATGACCGTAAAAATCATTATATTCTTTAAAGTGGTCAATATCAATAATCATCATACAAACTTTACTCTTATGTTTGGATGCATGCAAAACAGATGATTGTGCATAGGAATCAAGTTTTATCCTGTTAGCTATTTTAGTTAAACCATCAATATCACTTAAGGCTTTTATCTCTTCGTTGATTCTCTTTAACTCATTAGTGGCTTCTTCTAAACTATCAGTTTTTTCTCGTAATCTCTTATTCATTTCTTGGTATGCTTTACTTTCTTTCATAGCATCCCAAGCTTTGATTTGAAAGTCTATGCTTTTTAAGCGATGTTCTTTCTCTTGAATTTCTTTATTATGTCTTGCTTGAATACTCAAATTGACAAAATTACAAGCATTCTCAAATTCTTTAATATTCATGTATATTGTTGAAAACAAATCATAGATACTAATCAATAAACGATTATCTTGTAGATTGTTAACTAAAACAAGGGCTTGATTTAGATGAACTAAAGAAACCTTTAGTTTATCTTGTCTATAAAATAATTCTGCCAAATCTCTTAGAAGTCTTGCTTGGGATATTGAATCATTACTATTGTGATACACTTCCATTGCTTCTTTAAAATATTTATGAGCTAAATCATATTCCTGAAGATCAACATATAATAAACCTAGATGCCTTAAAGAAAAACCTTGAACAATATGATTCCCCAGTTCTTCTGAAAGAAGTATACTTTTAGTTAAAAAATCTTTTGCTTCATCATATTTCTTGCTTTCATAATATGTTACACCTATGTTAGCGGTAGCGTACATCTCTACTCTTGTAAAATTATTATCTTGAGATAAGTGAAGGCATTGGTTATATGAATCTAAAGCTTTCTTGGTATCACCTAACTCACGATATATTTCACCAATATTGTTGAATATCATAGCTTGAGATTCAAATCTTTCTAACTCTTCACATGCGGAAATTGCCATTCTATAGTAATAAAAAGCTAAATCGTAAAGTTTTAAATAAAGGTGAACGTTTCCTAATATAGTAAAAATCATTGATTGAGCTAAAATTTCTTCTTCTTGGTCAGCTAGGTTTAGTGACTCTCTAAGTCTATCGATAGAATCATACAACTTTCCTTGTCGATACAGGCTTTCCCCGAGATAAAACAAGGAGTAAATTTCTCCTTTAGTGTAGTTATTTTCTCTTGATAAACTCAGGGCTTCTTTAGCGGCTTTATATGTCAACAAAGCATCCTTAGACGATGTCGTATTAGCGTGTTCGTTAAGCTTATCTATTTTTTTGAATATCTCCGCTTTTTCAGGATTATTTAACAAATCTATCTACTCCAATATTATTATTTTTTAGTAACTTGATTTTATCATACATCATTATTTTTTAAAAGTACATACTTACTTTTAACAGCAAAACGGTTTTTTTATTTATAATTACGACAAGTTTTCACTTCTTCACTTTTAAATATACAAGTATAATTATATAATAATACCATATAAATAATAACTGGGGTGATAAAATGATTGATCCATTTGAGTTTTCAAAATATTTAACTATCGGATTTTTAGCAATTTTAGTAATGGCGATGATTATCGGATATCTTAGAGGAACTAAAAAATCCTTGTTTTCTTTGATAGTAAACATTATTTTTATAGCTTTCTTCTTTTTAACTATAAATACGGTTGTAAAATTTTTGTATGATACCCCCATACCTTATTTATCTATGCTTACCACCCAAATTGGTTTATCTATTGATACAACTAATCTTACTGTTAGTGAAGTAGTTCATTCTTTCGCAACCGAATCTATTGGTGCTGAAATTGGTAATTTATCACCTAATCTAATAGCTTTTTTAGATGCGGTAGTCTTATTTGTTTTAAAAATCGTTTACGCAATTATTTATTTCACATTAATCCAAATAATATATAAGTTCATTATGTTTATAATTGGTTTGATTTTCTTAAGAAATAAAAAGAAAAGAAAGAAAACTGTTAAAAGTAGAATTACAGGTACCTTTATCGGTTTATCAAACGGATTATTAACTATTTTTGTTCTATTAATTTTCTTTGGCGGTTTGGTTAATATATTATCTAACAGCATTGGTTTAATTGACAATGTAACCAATAGTGGAATTGTTGACCTTGAATATAAACCTAGG
>JAQUZK010000205.1 GCA_028691335.1 Candidatus Izemoplasmatales bacterium | reverse complement strand
CTTCTTAACCGTGCACCTACTCTTCATAGATTAGGGATACAAGCTTTTGAGCCTAAACTAGTCGAAGGTAAAGCGATTCGTTTGCATCCTTTGGTTACTACAGCTTTCAACGCTGACTTTGACGGTGACCAAATGGCGGTCCATGTTCCTTTATCAGAAGAAGCACAGGCAGAAGCAAGAGTTCTAATGTTAGCTTCTAATAACATCCTAGCTCCAAAAGATGGAAAACCAATCGTTACTCCATCTCAAGATATGGTTCTTGGAAACTATTACTTAACTATGGAAAATGCAAATGAATTAGGTGAAGGCTCATATTTTAGTAACTATGACGAAGTAATGCTAGCTTTAGAAAACGATTATATTACATTACATTCAAGAATTGCTCTAAAAATCGATACTCATTTAGCTCCTTCAAAAGATTTTGTTGAAGAAGACTTAGATACAGATGATGTTGGTTTTATGCAGTCAAATAATATCCTATCATTTATGAACAGAGTACCTAAAAGTTTGACATCATACTATATGGTGACTACACCTGGTAAATTAATATTTAATAAAATTTTACCAGATAGCTTCCCTTATATTAATGAACCAACTGATACAAACTTAAATGTTGAGACTCCATCAAAATATTTTATAAAACCGGGACAAAACATTCCGGAAATTATAAAAGAAATGCCGCTGATTTCACCATTTAAGCAAAAGTTCTTAAGTATGATTATTGCTAAGATCTTCGAACAATACAAAATTAATGAAACTTCAAAAATGCTTGATAAAATGAAAAATATTGGATTCAAGTATTCAACGGTAGCTGGAATTACAGTTGCAGCTTCAGATGTACAAGTATACTCAAAGAAAACAGATGTATTAAGTGCTCATGATAAAAAAGTAGATGAAATTCATAATTTATATCAAATGGGTATGTTAACAGATGATGAAAGAAAGAAATTAGTAATTGATGAATGGGATCAAGCCAAAAAAGAAATCCAAGAAGGTTTGATTGCAGAACTTAAGAGCGACAATCACATTTTCATGATGAGTGACTCTGGAGCCAGAGGTAAAATTTCTAACTTTACTCAGTTAGCTGGTATGCGTGGTTTGATGGCTAACCCAAGTGGCGGAACAATCGAATTGCCAATTAAAGCTTCCTTTAGAGAAGGTTTAACAATGTCAGAATTCTTTATTTCAACTCATGGTGCCAGAAAAGGTTCGACAGATACCGCTTTGAAAACAGCAGAGTCTGGATATTTGACAAGAAGATTAGTTGACGTAAGTCAAGATGTTGTTATTTCTGTTGAAGATTGTGGAACAGATAAAGGTATTTGGGTTGAAGAAATCTTAAATAGAGATAAAAAGGTAATCGAAACTTTAGAAGAAAGAATAACTGGTAGATACGCGTCTCAAAATATTGTTCATCCAGAAACAGGAGAACTTTTGATAGGACGCAATAAATACATTAGCGCACAAATAGCTAAGAGTATTGCAAATGCTGGATTCAAATCTATTCCGATAAGAACAGCTTTAACTTGTACAGCTGAAGTAGGAATTTGTCGTAAATGTTACGGTCAAAACTTAGCTACAGGTGAAAAAGCTGAGGTAGGAGAATCTGTTGGAATTATTGCTGCACAATCAATCGGTGAACCAGGTACTCAGTTAACAATGAGAACATTCCATACCGGTGGGGTTGCGGGAGATGACATCACACAAGGTCTACCTCGTGTTCAAGAACTATTTGAAGCTAGAAAATCAAAATTGAAATCGATAATATCAGAAATCAGTGGAACAGTTAATAAGATTGAGCCGATTGAAGAAAGATTTATCATTCATATTAAAAATGACATTGAAGAAAAACATTATGAAACAAATTCTAATGTACAACCTTTAGTTGAAGAAGGAGACTTTGTAGTATCCGGAACACAATTAACTGAAGGGACAATCAATCCTAAGGAACTTCTAAGAGTTACAAACATGGAAACTGTTCAAAAATATATTCTTTCAGAAGTCCAAAGAGTGTATCGTTCACAAGCGGTTGATATCTCAGACAAACATATAGAAATTATTGTAAGACAAATGTCAAAACGTTTAGTAGTTATTCTTGAAGGTGATACTGAGCTATTACCTGGTAGTCAAGTTTCTGCTAATCAATTTATTGAAGCAAATAAAAAAGCCTTTAAAGAAGGTAAGAAACCAGCTGTTGGTAGACCGATATTATTAGGTATTACAAAAGCCAGCTTGAAATCTGATTCATTCCTTTCTGCAGCATCATTCCAAGAAACAACAAGAGTATTGACAGATGCAGCTATTAGAGGTAAAAAAGATCCTTTACTAGGATTAAAAGAAAATGTTATTATTGGTGGATTAATTCCATCTGGAACAGGAATCTTGCGAGATACAGAATTTACTTACGAACAACCTGAAGAAGAGGAAGATCTATTCGATAATTTCGAAGAGTAAAATTATTTTAGCCGCAAGAGTTGAAATAAACTTTTGCGGCTATCTTTTTTTATAAAAAATATAAAAAAATTTAACAAAAAAACAAGATTTTTAGCAATTAAACGCATATAAAACAGTAAAAAACAAAGGTTTTTAAAAAACTTAAAAAAACTTTAAAAATGTGGGAATAAAATAGTTGACATGACCTATTGGTTGTGATAGAATAATTAAGCGTGTGAAAAGCGCAAAGCTCAAAATAAGAGCGGATAGATCTTTGAAAACTAAACATATAAATAAGAAACGAAAAACAACAAAACCAAGAAGAAAAACAAATATGAGCTAAAAAGAATAATTCATATAAAAAATAT
>JAQUZK010000017.1 GCA_028691335.1 Candidatus Izemoplasmatales bacterium | reverse complement strand
GGTGGCGTTTTACAAGGCGATGTAAAAGATGTGTTATTACTAGATGTTACTCCGCTTTCATTAGGTATCGAAACACTAGGAGGGGTATTTACAAAGTTAATCGAGAGAAATACAACTATACCTACATCAAAATCACAAATTTTCTCAACCGCAGCTGATAATCAACCAACAGTTGATATTCATGTTTTGCAAGGTGAAAGATCAATGGCAAGAGACAATAAAACATTAGGAAATTTCCAATTATCAGATATTCCACCAGCACCAAGAGGTATTCCACAAATCGAAGTGAAGTTTGATATTGATGCTAACGGTATTGTTAATGTGTCTGCTAAAAATGTGGCTACTGGAAAAGCTAATTCAATTACCATTCAATCAAGTTCGAGCTTATCTGAAGAAGAAATCGATAGATTGGTTAAAGAAGCTGAAGAAAATGCCGAAGCTGACAAGAAAAAACGTGAAGAAGCAGATATTAGAAATGAAGCTGACCAAATGGTATTCATGACTAGAAAAGCAATTACTGATTTAGGGGATAAAATAACTGATAAAGAAAAAAATGAAGCTGAAGCTAAAATCAAAGATGTAGAAGAAGCGCTTAAAGGTGATGATTTAGATCAAATTAAATCTGCTAAAGAAGATTTAGAAAAAACAGCACAAGCTTTATCTGAAAGAGTTTATAAAGAACAACAACAAGCTCAACAAGCCCAACAACAAACTACTGACTCATCAGATTCTGAAGAAAATAAGGAAAATGATGACGATGTGTTTGATGCTGACTACAAAGAAGTATAAAATGATTTTTGGCAATAGGTTTGCCATAGGCTCGAGGTGATTTAATGGACAAAAGAGATTATTATGAAGTGCTTGGTGTCAGCAAAAGTGCTTCAGATGACGAAATAAAAAAAGCATATCGAAAATTAGCAAAAAAATATCATCCAGATGTCTCTACAGAGCCGAATGCTGAAGCTAAATTCAAAGAAGTTCAAGAAGCTTATGATGTATTAAGTGATCAGACAAAAAGAGGTCAATACGACCAATTTGGACATCAAGCTGCAAATGGTGGCTTTGGTGGTGGCGGCTTTGGTGGTGCTGGTTTTGAAGGTTTTGACTTTGGAGATATCTTTAGCGCGTTTTTCGGTGGCGGTGGACAAAGGACATCCCGAGCTACCAATAGACCGAGAAAAGGTTCGGATATTCAAAGGAAAATGAGTATCACATTCGAAGAATCTATTTTTGGAAAAACAGAAAAAGTTAAGATTCCTGTATACGATGAGTGTCATGTTTGTCATGGTTTGGGTGCTCAAAGCAAAAAAGACATAAAAGTATGTTCTCAGTGCGGTGGTTCAGGTACTGTTATCATGGAACAACAAACTTTGTTCGGTCGAACACAAACAAGAGCGACTTGTCCAACATGTCATGGTAGTGGAAAAGAGATAATCAATAAATGTCCGAACTGTCATGGCGAAGGTGTCGAAAAAATAACCAAGGAAGTTGAAATTAGAGTACCTAAAGGCATCGAAACCGGACAACAAATACGTTTAGAAGGTTTTGGTAACAAAGGGTCTAATGGTGGCCCTAATGGAGATTTATACATAGTGTTTGAAGTCAAACCATCTGACAAGTATGTAAGAGAAGGCGATGATATAATTGTTAATCTTCCTATCACTTTTGCCCAAGCTGCCTTAGGAGCGGAAATTAAAGTAGATACAGTCTATGGGCCTGTAATGCTTAACATACCTTCAGGAACCCAATCTGAATCAAAGTTTAGAATCAAAGGTAAAGGTGCCCCTAATGTGAGAACCAAACAACTTGGGGATCAACATGTAATTGTGACTGTAGTTACACCTAAAAATTTAAGTAATCAACAAAAAAAGATCTTTGAGGATTTATTGAAAGTTGAGGACAAAGCTGAGCCACAGAAAAATTGGTGGGAAAGATTTAAATCAAATTTCAACCGTTCATAACATTGAAAACAAACTAAAAACAGCTAGTATTAGCTGTTTTTTTCATTTTGCTTATAGAAAAGACAAAAAAATGAAAAAACCTATTTACAAAATATTTTCAAACAGTTATAATATAAACATGTTAAGTATAAAACATTAATGTATCAACATATTATGTATAATAAGATTGTATATAATGAGATTATGTAGAGAGGAGTGAAAAAATGACAAACTCAGGAGAGTACGTAAGAGGATTTACGGACTACATAATTTTATCAATATTATCTAAATTTGATAGCTATGGATATGAGATGTCTAAAATTATTGAATTTGTAAGCGAAAATAATATTCAACTTACTGAAGCAACTCTTTATATAGCTTTAAAAAGACTTTTAAATGATGAGAAAATTGAAACCTATACTGGAAAAAACAAAAAAGGAATGAGTAGACGTTATTATCAAATCACTCCTAAAGGAAAAAAAGCACTGAAATCATTTAGAAAAGAATGGATTATGATAGAAAACACACTTTCGACACTGGTGGGCGGAAATTTCAATTATTATAGAGAAAATTAAGGAAGTGATAAAATGAATATATTCGATATTGTACCAAAACAATTTTTTAGCATCTTATCAAGTAAAAATCAAAAAACATATGTATCCGCTATTCTTGAACTCTTTAAAGTATATGAGCAAGGATCTATTTTAGGTATCGATAAGAATATCGCAAGACAAGCTATTATTGATTACTTGGATATCAATCCACTTGATGAAGAACTTGAATTAGATGATGAACAAGACTTTGACATCCAAATCACTAATAGAGATCGTGCTAATCAAATTCTAAGAAGATTTGAGGAATGTGAATGGATTGATATAGACGTTAATAATGATTATGAAGAAATATTAAATTTTAGAGACTACGCTATTACAGTTATTGAAGCCTTAAAAGAGATTTCAGCTGACAGCTATTACGATGAAGAATCTGAAACTCATGAGTTTAGAGGTTATATATTTACAGCGTACTCTCTGTTAACTAATGATCATGGAGAATATGCACTTACACTTGATCAGGTTTATAAAAACACAATAGCTTTTGTAAGAGAAATCAGAAAACTGGATTCGAGATTGAAATATTATATTCGTTCTATAGTAGAAAATAGTGAGATTAAAGATTTGATAAATCTCTTAGTTAACTACAAAGTAGAATTAGTAGATCATGCTTACAGAAGATTGAAAACTAGCGACAATATTAATAAATATCGCGTTGATATTGTTAAAAAGTTAGAAGAATACCAACAAAGTCCATTGATTATGGAATTAATAGCTAAAGAGTTTTTAATTAAAAACCACAACGATCCAGATATTGCGATGATAAAAGCGAATAAAAAAATAGATGATATAATTGATATATTTAATTCCATATCATATATCATAGATGAAATTGATAATAAAAATAAAATCTATGTCAATACAACAATAGCGAAAATTAAATTTTTGTTATCTGATGATGAAAATGTAATATCAAAACTAAGTAGAATCTTAAACTATACTGGCAATAGTATAAGAAAGAATCATACTACAAAAGCATTAAATGATATAGCCCCATTATTTAACATTAACTCTTATTCACAGTTATCAAATAATTCAATATTTACACCAAGAGGTATATATAAACATATTGAAGCACAGTACTTAGTAGAAAATAACGGTGCCCCAGATAGAAGACTTCAAGAAGAATTTTATAATGAATTCGAATCAAGTTACTCTGAAGATGTAATTTCTAAATATTTACGAGAGTACTTTAAACATAACAAAGTCATTAAAGCATCTGAAATTTTACGAGATGATATGAGTGATGAAGCGATAATCAGACTATTATACATTTTAATCTATGCAGGAGAAGAGCTAGATTACGCAATCAATCCACTTTACGATAAAATTAACACTAAACGTTTTAACCTAGACGATTTTGAAATAATAAGGGGGTATCAAGAATGATTCTAGAAAATTTTGATCAATTAAATTTAGGACAAAGACAATTATTTGCGAAAACATGTTTAAAGTTGTTGCAAAATTCATTTATAGCTAGAGATAAAGAAGATAACAAAGAGATGTACTATTTTCTATTAAGCTATAAGAACTACTTTGATGAATACTTCGATTTGATGAATTTCGAAGTAGTACTAGACAGGGAATTAGGAGCTATACAGCTAGTTAATCGAGAATCATCTAACTTGATTCACTTAAAAAAAGACGAAACCTTAGTACTTTTAATACTAAGAATTCTCTATCATCAACATTTAGTTAAAACATCTATTAACGACAATATTGTTATTAAAGTGGATGAAATACATCAATACTATGATTCTCTTGAATTAAAGAAGAAAATTAACAAAACAGACTTAGTTAAGATTTTAAGAACTTATAGAAAGCTTAATATTATTGATCCTCTTGGAGATATAACGAAAGCCAATACAAGAATAATTATTTATCCTACGATTCTTCTAGCGATTAATACTCAAGCTATCAATGATGTTTATAACTTAATCGCAAATATTGAAGATAGATTAGAAGGTGAAGAAATTGAAGAAACTGACGAAAATTAGATTAATAAATTGGCATTACTTCGCAAATGAAACAATTCACGTTAAGAATCACACATTGATTACTGGGCAAAACGCAACCGGTAAGTCAACGATTGTGGATGCTATAGCATTTGTCCTTACAGCCGGTGACCAGATATTTAATATCGCTGCTAACGAGAAAAGCAAAAGAGATTTAAGAGGGTATGTGAAGTGTAAATTAGGTACCGATAATCAAGAATACTTAAGAGAAAATGATACAACAGGACATGTAGCGCTTGAGTTTTATGATGAGAAAAAAGATAATTATTTTACAATCGGAACTGTTATTGATGTTTTCGGAGAAATATTAGCTCCTAAGGTTATATTTTATGAGTATGATGATAAGATGACTGATGGCCTATTTATTGATGAAGATGGAAAAATACTGACAACAGTAAACTTTAAGAAAACTAAACAAGCAAAGAGAGTTTTCTTGACAAGAAGAGAAGCGAAATTAGCTTTCAGATCTAGTTTTGGTTCAGTGAATGAAAATTATTTTTCATTGCTTCCAAAAGCTTTAGCATTTAAACCGATTCCTGATGTTAAAGATTTCATATATCGATATTTATTAGAAGAAAAAGAACTAGATGTAGAATCAATTAAAGAATCAATACATGCATATAGAGATTTAGAAGCAACTTTAAAAATAATCAAGTCAAAAGTTAATGATTTAGAAGAAATCAAACATTTATATGAAGAGATTAAGAATAATCAAGATCAAAAACAATTCTATGAATATTTCTTAAAAATGTTAGAAATCGAAACATTGAAATCAAAAATAGATGCTATTAATAAAAAACAAGAAAAAATTCAAATCTCTAAAGAGCAAAACCAGATTTTAATTAATGAAATTAATGCTCAACTCGATATTCTTGATGAAAGATCTAAAGAAATTTATTCAATGTTAAAGAATAATGATAGCTTCAAAGCTAATGAAATTTATGACAAAGAAATAAATGAATTAACTAAAAGGATTGATCAACAAGTAGAATTAAGAAACTACGCCGTCACAAAAGCAAAAAAAATGAAACAAATAATCAATGAACTTAAGAATGAATACAACAATAAAATCTATAATGATTTATCAAAGATTGATTTAGATAAAATAGATGATACTAATTATGAAGATCAAAAACTTAAACTAATATCAATCAATAAAAACTTAAGTGAAATTGAAGACGAAAACAAGTTAAACTTAGGTAGATATCATCAATTAAGAGATGATTTAGTTCGAGAAATAAATGATGTATATTTAACTTTAAAAGATCTAGACAATAATCAATTGCGTTACAATCCAATGATTAAGAAACTTCAATCCAAAATCGAAGAAGGAGTTTTAAAACGCTTTGGAAAAGAAATAAAAGTTCATATTCTATGTGAGTTGTTAGAAATTACCAACTCTGAATGGGCTAATACAATCGAAGATTATCTTGGACAACAAAGGTTTAACTTAATTGTAGAACCTCGATACTTTGATGAAGCTTTAAATGTATATAATCAAATTAAAGATACACTTAATATTTATGGAATAGGATTGGTAAATACAAAAAAAATCCAACATTTCACAAACTTTAGAGATAATTCTTTAGCATCTATTATTACCTCAGAAAATATTGACGCAACTCATTATATTAATATGACATGTGGAAATCTAATTATGGTTGATGATGTACAAGACTTGGAAAAATATCCTCAAGCTATAACAAAATCAGGAATGGTATACCGTTCATATACAGTTAGATCACTTTATAATAAGACAGAGAAACCATTTATAGGAAAGAAAGCAAGAACTCAACAGTTAGAAAATTGGCGTGAAAAAGCAAAAGAACTAAAAGATAAACACCAAGAGATTTCTAATCAAATCCAAAGCTATTCAGAAGAAAATAGCGCATTACAAGCTTTAGGATTGGAATCTTTCATTTCTATGTTAAAGACTTTCTATTCCTTGGATAGCTTAAAAGAAAAAAGAAAAGCACTAGCTATGAAAAAGAAAAATGTTCCTCAACAAGACTTAAGCGAGTTAAGAGAAGAATATGAAGCTGTTAAAGAAGAAATAAGAAACTTTAATATCAACCGTCAAAAAGCTTATCAAAAACAAGGTAAATTCGACAGTGATGAACTCAAGACACACGAAGAATTACTAGAAGTAGAAAGCACAATCAAACGACTAGAAACTGAACTAGCTAAGAATGACAATCTTGTAGCTAAAAAAGAAGCGAGAGAATTATATTATCTAGAAACCAAGAAAAATAATAATATAAGTAATATCTTCGAAGAGTATCAAGATAAAATTCAATCCGAACTCAATAATATTATTAATCTAGAAGATTCTTTGAAATCAAAACAAATTAACTATACTTCAAAATATAATCTAAGCTATAAGTATGGTATTACGTATATCCAAGAATATTTAGATGAATTAGATAAGTTAGTTAAGTCTGAGTTAGTTAAATATGAATCAAAGGTTAGAGAAGCGAGAGAAACGGCTGAAAGATTGTTTAAAGAGGATTTCTTAGCTAAGTTAAGAAATTATATTGTCAGTGCGCAAGAAGAAATATCAAAGATTAATGAAACATTGAAATTGATTCATTTCGGAGATGATACTTATGAATTTATATTCCCGAAATCAAAAGAATATGGGGATTATTATGACATGGTATTAAGCGATGAGTCATTAAAGACAGGCGAGGAGATTTTCAATTATGACTTTGAAAGAAAGTATCAAAGACAATTAGAAGAGTTGTTTATTAACCTCGCATCAGAAGATTTAAACTCACAAGGAACGGTTAATAAGTTCACTGATTATAGAACCTATATGGATTATGATATCGCTATATCAAATAACTCAGGAGATAGATACCTATATTCTAAAGTCTTTAAAGAAAAGAGTGGAGGAGAAACACAAGTACCATTCTATGTCGCTACTTTAGCTTCATTTGTAAGAGTGTTTGAACAAGCTTCAAGAGGAATTAATCATGATTCAATTGGCTTAATTCTATTTGATGAAGTATTCGATAAAATGGATACCACAAGAATCAAAGCGATGATGAAATTTATTCGAGAATTACCTGTTCAGATATTGTTAGCTACACCTCCTCAAAAAATGGAAGTATTATCTAAGTATACGGATACGACCATAGTTACACTAAGAGACGGAAAAGCTGCGAGAGCATATGAGGTAATAAAATCAGATATTTAAGATAAATACAACCGATTTATTTCGGTTGTTTTTATGTTAAAAAATGTATTAAATATGATATTATATTTACGGTGATGTAAATATGCAAAGATATTTTATTGATAATGATAAGATTTTTGAAGGTTACGCTATAATTGAAAATGAAGATGTTCATCATATTAAAGATGTGATGAGGTTTAAAGTTGGAGATACTGTAATTTTAAACACTTTTTCTGGAAAAGTATTTAAAGCAAATATCCAAGAAATAAGAAAGAAAGAAGTTAAACTTCAAATTGAAAATGAAGTTTTTTCTGAATATAAGCCTTTAAATCTTGATTTAGCCTTAGCAATGTTTAAAAAAGATAATTTTGAATTAGCTATTCAGAAGTGTACTGAACTTGGAATTAATAAGATTATTCCTATAAAGACTGAAAGATCAATAATAAAATTAGATGATTTTTCTAAGAAAAAAGATCGGTTTTTAAAAATTGTTAAAGAAGCTTCAGAACAAAGTGAAAGAACTATTCTTCCGATAATAGCTGATTATATAAAACCTTCAGAACTGAATCTTGAAGAATATGAAAATAAATTTGTCTGTTTCGCTAGAGAAGGAAGTAATTTAATTAGCAGAGAAATAAAGAAGAGTGATTTGAACGGTAAAACTTTAGTTGCTATAGGACCAGAAGGTGGATTTACCGAGCAAGAGATAACACAGTTTAATTCATTAGGTTTTATTTCGGTTTCATTAGGTAATACAATCTTAAGAGCTGAAACAGCTGCTATATATGTCACTGGATTATTCAGATATTTGGAGGAAGAGAAGAAATGAAAGTAGCTTTTCATACTTTAGGATGTAAAGTTAATTCTTATGAAACTGAAGCGGTAATGGAAAAGTTTATCGCTAAAGGATATGAAATAGTTGATTATGATGGATTTAGTGATGTATATGTAGTTAATACATGTATGGTCACAAACTCTGGAGAAAAAAAATCAAAACAAATAATTAGAAGACCGATAACCCATAATGAATCTGCGATTATTATTGTAATGGGTTGCTTGTCACAGTTAAAAGGTGATGAGATTCTTGAAATCGAAGGTGTAAAGGTTGTTTTAGGAACTAAAAACAGAGAATTTATAGTCGAATATTTAGAGAGTTATTTAAAACACAAAAAACCGATTAATATGGTTACACCACTTGAAACCAAAGAAACTTATGATGCATTATCAATAAATGATTATCACAAACAAAAAAGAGCTTTTCTTAAGATTCAAGATGGTTGTAATAATTTTTGTACGTATTGTATAATTCCTTATACAAGAGGTAGAATTAGGTCCAAAACCAAAGAAGTAATTTTAAATGAAGTTAAACAATTAGTTGAGCATGGACACATTGAAGTTGTTCTAACGGGAATTCACACAGGTGGATATGGAGCTGATTTGAAAGACTATAGTTTTGCGCAATTGTTGAAAGACTTGGAAACAGTAGAAGGGCTACAAAGAATTAGGATTTCATCTATAGAAATTTCTGAACTTGATCAAGAAATACTTGAAGTAATATCTAGTTCAAACAAAATAGTTCACCATCTACACGTTCCCCTTCAAGGCGGAACTGATAGAATCTTGAAATTGATGAATAGGAAGTATACTACAGCTGATTATGTTAAAAAAATCGAAGAAATTAAACAATATATTCCAGATGTTGCGTTTACAACAGATATTATTGTTGGATTTCCTTCAGAAACCGATGAGGATTTTTTAGAAACTTATGATTTTATTAAAAAAATCGGTTACCAAGAACTACATGTTTTCCCTTATTCTAGAAGAAAAGGTACACCAGCAGATAGAATGCCTAATCAAGTTGATGGAAAAGTTAAAAAAGATCGAGTTCATCGCTTGTTAGAATTAAGCAATCTGTTAATGGAAAATCATGTAAAAAGGCAAATTGGAAGTGTTCATCAAGTTATTGCCGAGCAGGTAAAAGATGGATATATTACTGGTCATTCGAGAGATTATTTAGCAATAAAATTTCTTGGTAAAGAAAATCTTCTTGGAAAAGAAGTTAAAGTAAAAATATTAGAGGCAGGCTCTCCTTATAATTTAGGAGAATTAGTGGAGTGAAAAAAATATCCTTGAGGCAATTTAAGCTTCAAGGATATTATTTCTTCTTATTCAATTTATCTTTTTTATTTTTCTTTAGATTAATTTTTTTATCAACTTTTTTTGGGTTTTTAACAACGTCATAAGTTAGAATGTTATCATTATCATGATTAACAATTCGATAAGGATTACCTTCATTGATGTTTAAAGGTAGTTCATAAAGAAAAGCTATCATTGGCGTTAACATTTGATGTTTATTAATGGCCTTAAGAAAAGTTTTAAATTTTTTTGTTTTATCCCATTGATATAATAGTCTTTCGTGTTCATCTAATATTTTAATGACTAATTCATTGCGTTTCATATCAGGTGAGATAAAACTTTTAAGTAGTACTTGTTCCGGTAAATTTTTAAGATAATACTCAAAATATTTTTTTGTAATTTTCTTTCCTTTTCTTTTTAAGGATTTATAGGTGTTTGTGTTATCGACAGTGTATTTATTAATTAAGTCTTCAATAAGCATATTGCCATTGTATTTCTTGTTTATTACCTTATCAAATTTTTTATAAAAGCGTCTGTATCTAGCCTTATATTTGTGTTTAGTTATAATGATTGATAGGATAGTGAGTAGTAAAAGTCCAATACCGGCTAATATAGCAATATTCTTTATGTCTACTTCTAAAAAAACGGGGAACATAAGCTACATCACATCCTTTCTAAAACTAATAGTTTATGTTTTTATTTAAAACCATGATTACTTTTATAATTTTAACACATATAGCTGGATAATTAAACATATTTTAGTAAAAAAAAGTTTACATTTCACTTAATATTTAGTATAATAACAAATGTTAAGAAAAGGGGTGAAAGCAATGGCTAAAACAATCGTTAGAGACAACGAGACAATTGAAGACGCACTAAGACGTTTTAAACGTGATGTTTCTCGTTCGGGAAATCTTGCTCAAGCCCGTAAAAAAGAGTACTACGAAAAACCAAGTGTTACAAAGAAGTTAAAACTTCGCGCTAACAAGGCTAAAAAGAAATAATTTCATAATTTCATAAATTTTGACAATTCTTAAAGAATTGTCATTATTTTTTCCTCTAAAGTATTTTTTTGAAAGTTGTGATATAATAAAATTAAGTTATATATAACTTTAAAGAGGTGAATCAATATGAAAACTTTTGATAAGGCAATATCTTGGTTGTATCGACATGGAAGGCCTATCGATGTGGCTAGATATGAATATTTATTTTTATCTAGAGATAAAGATACCTGTATCAATGCACTAATTAGCTATCAAAATGAAGATGGTGGTTTTGGTCATGGGTTGGAACCTGATTCACAAAATCCTTTTTCTTCACCAGTAACTACTTGGATGGCTTTTGAAATAATGGAGGAATTAGAACTAGATAACTCCTCTGAGATAGTTAAGAACACTCTTCGCTATTTAACAGAGGATGCTCCTATGAAAGATGGTTTTTATTTATCAACGATTCCAACTAACAACAATTATCCACATGCGGCTTGGTGGACTTATAGTTCTGAAGGATCTGTTTGGGGGTATAATCCTACGGCTGCGATAATTGGCTTTATTTATAAATACGCCATGAACAAGAAACAAAAAAATACGGCTTCAGAAATGATTCAGAAGGCAATTCATAGTTTCATCCAGAAACCTTCTGATAATATGCATGAAATTAGATGTTTTATCGATATGGTTAATTTTATTGATGATGATTTGTCTAAGTTCAATGAAAATCAAAAGTTTTCTGAAATTTTATTAAAACAAATTGATCATAATTTAGAAAAAGATAGTTCTTTATGGTTTAAAACTTACTGTGTAAGACCACTTCAATTTTTTGATAGACCTTTTGGTTTTGGATTTGATAAATTCCAAAATTTAGCTGAACTAGAAGCAAACATGATTTTAGATAGTTTAAATAAAGACGGAATATGGGATGTTACATGGAACTGGGAAAACTATAAAGAAGAAGAAGCTATAGCAATGAGAGATTGGAAATCTTCATTAATTATCGGGTATTTAAAAATACTAAAAGCATACAAAATTATTTAAGACGGGAGATAGTATAATTAGTGACAAACATAGTGAAATTAGACCCTGAAGTAGATAATCTAAATGAATTAGTAGATATTTTAGGAGTTAATGACAAATTTATTAAATTATTAGGGAAGCTATTTAAGGTTAATGTTTTTTCTAATAATACAGAAATTTTAATTGATAGTGAAGATGAAGAAAAGATTTTAAAGATTAGAAGCATTATACATATAATGTTAGTTTTAGCTCGAAGTAATATCGTCATTAATGAGCGAGATATTATTTATCTTTTTCACACGATTGAAAATGTTGATGAGAATGATATAATAAGCCTTTTTTTAGAAAGAAAAGAAATTATAAAAACTTATACTGGAAAACCTGTTTTTCCAAAAACTATTAATCAAAAGAAATATCTTGAGGCAATAGAAAACAATACTTTAACTTTTGGTATAGGGCCTGCAGGTACAGGTAAAACATATTTAGCTGTCTTATCAGCGTTGAAAAAATTAAAAGACAGCCAAATAAAAAGAATAATTCTAACTAGACCAGCAGTTGAGGCAGGGGAGAAATTAGGTTTTTTACCAGGCGATTTAAAAGAAAAAATCGACCCCTATCTAAGACCTTTATATGATGCGATGTATGAAGTTTTGGGAGTGAAACAAAGTACAGAATTTATTGAAAAAGGTATTATTGAAATCGCGCCATTAGCGTACATGCGTGGCAGAACATTAGAAAACGCTTATGTAATTTTAGATGAAGCGCAAAACACAACGCCAAATCAAATGAAATTATTTTTGACAAGATTAGGATTCGGTTCAAAGATGATTGTTACAGGGGATATTACTCAAAGTGATTTACCTCCTCAAGTATCATCTGGTCTCATAAAAGCTTCCGAAATACTAAAGGGCGTTGATGATATCAAAATACATTTCTTTGATGAAATGGACGT
>JAQUZK010000204.1 GCA_028691335.1 Candidatus Izemoplasmatales bacterium | reverse complement strand
TTGTTCTTACTGTTGCGTAACTATATTGAAGGCAGTATAAAAAAACAATGCAATTGCCGCAAACGAAAAGAAAACATATGTGAGACCAATTACTAGAGTTTTATCTCTAAGCTTAAACATTTATATACCTCTTTAAAATTTAATACCTAATATATTTATATATTAAAATCAATAATAATTCAATAGCATAAGCATTAAGATAGTACTTTATGATAAAAAGTTGTACTTAATTGATAAAAATACTAGGTTTTTAATAAAATTACTAATAGGAATATTAAAAATTATTTTACTGTGTTAAAATGTATATGCAATATCTTTTTTTACTAAGGAGGAAGAATATGTGGTGGGAAAATTTAAGTAATCTTCAACAGGTTATGTTTATCATTGCGACTGTAGCTACAGCTCTAATGGTAGTATTAATTATCATGATGCTTATTGGAATGGAAAGCGGTGAAGCTTTCGATGGAGATATTGATCCGGACATCGATTTTGACGATTTTGATGGCGCTGATGTATTTAACCAAGAATCTTTATTCTCGCTTGGAGGATTAAAGATTATTACAATTAGGGGAGTTCTTGCTTTCTTTAGTATTGGCGGCTGGGTTGTATATTTATTACTAGATTCTACTAAAGTATGGTTAGCTATTCTTATCGGTGTAGTTTGTGGTCTTTCTGCCGCTATATTACTAGCTTATGTTATGAGAGCTATTTTTAGATTGGAGTCTTCTGGAAATCTTGATTACCGAACAGCGATTAATAAAAACGCTGTTGTTTACATCAGAATACCTAAAAACGCAATTGGCAAAGGTAAAGTTATGCTTTCGCATCAAGGGAAATTAATTGAAGTTGACGCTATTACGAAAGATAAAGAAGATATTCTGACTAAAAGTGAAGTTAAAATTATTGGTTTAGAAGATGATACTACGTTCTTAGTAGAAAGAATTAAAATTGATTAACACAAAATAAATTAACATAAAGGAGAATGAAAAAATGATTTTTAGATTTTTAAACGCTGATGTAACTGGTTTAATAATTGCTTTAGTAGTAATTATTGTAATGGTTCTTGTATTTGTAGTTACAAGAATTAGAAAATGTCCTTCAGACAAAATATTAGTTGTCTATGGTAAGGTTAGCAAGAATAAAGATGGGTCTGAAAGATCGGCTGATTGTATTCATGGTGGTGTAAAATTTGTTATACCATTCTTCCAATCATACCAATACCTTGATTTGACTCCACTTTCAATTAGCGTAGACTTAACTAAGGCGTTGTCAAGACAAAACATTCGTATTGATGTACCTTCTCGCTTTACAGTAGGTATTTCTACCGAACCAGCAGTAATGCAAAATGCAGCTGAGCGCATCCTTGGTTTACAGTTAGATGAAATCCAAGAGTTAGCTAAAGATATTATCTTTGGACAACTTCGTTTAGTAATCGCTACAATGGATATTGAAGAAATCAATACCAATAGAGACAAATTCTTAGAAGCTGTTTCAGATAACGTAGAAACTGAACTTAAGAAAATTGGATTAAGACTTATTAACGTTAACGTAACTGATATTAATGACGAATCAGGATATATTGATGCATTAGGTAAAGAAGCCGCTGCAAAAGCAATAAATGAAGCTAAAAAATCAGTAGCTGAAAAGAATCGTGATGGTTCAATTGGTGAAGCCGAAGCATTAAGAGATCAAAGAATCTCTGTAGCTATAGCTAATGCTTTAGCTATTGAAGGTGAAAATAATTCAAAAGCTGAAATTTCAAAATCAGACGCTTCTCGTAGAGAAGTTGAAGCTGAATCATTAAGAAGAGCAACAGCAGCTGAAAAAATTGCTTCAGCGAAAGCTTTGGAAGAAGCTTATGTAGCTGAAAAAGCTGCCGAAATTGCTAGAGCAACACGTGAAAAAGCTTCATTAGAAGCTGATGTTATCGTTAAAACAGAAATTGAAAAACAACAAAAAGTTATTCAAGCCGAAGCTGAAGCTGAACAAATCCGTCGTAAAGCGAGAGGTGAAGCTGACAGTATCTTCGCTAAAATGGAAGCTGAAGCACGCGGTACTTTAGAAATATTATCAAAACAAGCTGAAGGTTTCCAAGAATTAGTTAAAGCTTCAGGACAAAATCCTAGCGCAGCTATTCAATACTTGATAGCTCAAAAATTAGAAACTCTTGTTGGAATTCAAGTAGAAGCAATCAAGAACTTGAAATTTGATAATATTACCGTTTGGGACAGTGGCATGAATGCAGATGGAAAAACTCAAACAGCTAACTTTGCATCTGGATTAATGAAATCTATTCCTCCTCTTAACGATTTGTTTAAGATGACAGGTATGGAAATCCCTTCTTTCTTAGGGAAAGACAAACCAGAAGAAAAAGTTGTAGAGAAAAAAGAAGAAAAACCTGTTGTAGAAAAATAAGTAGTAAACAATTTAAAACCGACCAATGTTTGATTTGGTCGGTTTTTTTATATTATATAATTTTCCTTAACGAATTCCAAAAAATATTTTGCATTATTTTTATGAACAGAAGCATGCCCTATAGGAGATCTTCTATTTATAACAGTAAAATAATCTATATATTTTTTATAGTAATCTTCTAGAGAAATTCTCTTTAAAATCAAATCGTTTATTGAAAAACCAATTGAATTATTAATCGATAACATAATATTCGAAAACATGATATTCGGTCTTTGGATATTTGGATATTCTTTATTCATCCACTGAATAAAATTTCTGCGATAGATATTCTTGTTTAAACTATTAATAGTTTCGAACTTTAGCATCAGATTAGTCTTTTTTATAGAACCATAAAATTGTGTTCAAAGAAGTAATCTAAAAGTTGCTTTCTAGTCACTAT
>JAQUZK010000203.1 GCA_028691335.1 Candidatus Izemoplasmatales bacterium | reverse complement strand
AATTACAATTTCTACATCACACGTAGAATATGAAACAGCAAACAGACACTATGCACACGTAGACTGCCCAGGGCACGCTGACTATGTAAAGAACATGATCACAGGAGCAGCACAAATGGACGGTGGTATATTAGTTGTATCAGCAGCAGATGGTCCAATGCCACAGACAAGAGAACACATTCTATTATCAAGACAGGTTGGAGTTCCAAGATTAGTAGTATTTTTGAATAAAGAAGACATGGTAGATGATCCAGAATTAATCGAATTAGTAGAAATGGAAATTCGTGAATTATTAGACGAATACCAATTCCCAGGAGATGAAACTCCAATTATCGTTGGTTCTGCATTAAAAGCTCTTGAAGGAGACGCTGAACAAGAACAAAAAATCTTAGATTTAATGGCTGCTGTAGATGAATATATTCCTCTACCAGAAAGACCAGTTGACAAACCATTTATGATGCCAGTAGAAGACGTTTTCACAATTACAGGACGTGGAACTGTTGTTACAGGTAGAGTAGACCGTGGACAAATCAAAGTTAATGAAAAGATTGAAATCATTGGTATCAGAGAAACTAAAGAAGCAGTTGTTACTGGTGTTGAAATGTTCCGTAAATTATTAGACTACGCTCAAGCAGGAGATAACGTAGGTTTATTATTACGTGGTATTTCAAGAGATATGGTACAACGTGGACAAGTAATCGCAAAACCAAAATCAGTTACACCACATACTAAATTTACTGCACAAGTATACGTATTGAGCCATGATGAAGGTGGACGTCATACTCCATTCTTCTCTAACTATCGCCCTCAATTCTATTTCCGTACAACTGATATTACAGGTGTTATTCAATTACCTAAGGGTGTTGAAATGGTTATGCCTGGAGATAACATTGAAATGGAAGTTGAATTAATCCATCCAATCGCGTTAGAACAAGGAACTAAGTTCTCTATCCGTGAAGGTGGACATACTGTAGGTGCTGGTTCAGTAGTTACAATTCTTGAATAATTAAATTTTAATAAAAATAAAAGCATCCCTTTGGATGCTTTTTTACATTTTGCTTACTTTATTTTTAATATAATTCTTCATTTGTTCATAATATCTTTCTATTTCATTTACCAGTTTTAACTGTGCTTTTGTTCTAACTAGATTATGTTCTGGATAGTCAGTTCTAAAATACTGGTCGTTATCAAGATAATCAGTTAGAAAGCGAATCGATATTTCCATTGTTATCAACCAAACACTATCAACAAGTAAATCAATCTCTTTTTGATTAAGGATATTATGTGTTTCTTCTAAAAATCCATCAACAAAGCTCTCAAACAAAGACATATTAAGCCTTACTTTACTTAAGTCACTTTCATCTTCTTTAGCATTATTAGCTCCAACTCGAATAGCATCACCAAAATCATATAAGACTGAACCAGGCATGACAGTATCTAAATCAATAATGCAAACAGCTTTATTTGTTGTTTTATCTATCATAACATTATTCAATTTAGTGTCATTATGAGTTACCCTTAAAGGTATTTCTTTCTTCTCAAGAGCTTGTACAATAATTGATAATTTATTCTTTCTAGAGTTGATAAACTGAATCTCTTTAAAAACCTTCATTACTCTATCATAATTATCTTCATCCACTACTTTTCTTAAGGATGAAAATCTTTTAGGAGTATTGTGAAAATCTGGAATAGTAATAGCTAAACGGTCTGAATCAAAATCGTTCAGAAATTTTTGAAAAGCTCCGACTGCGATTCCTACTTGTTTAAAAATTTCAGGATCATCTGTTGTTTCATAAGTTATGGCGTTTTCTACGAAATTATATGCTCTCCAATATCTATCATCCAATTTCACATAAGATTGATTGTCAATCGTGTAGAGTATTTCTAAAACAGCTTGATCTGACTCAATGCTATTCTTTCTATGTATATTTCTAATATGTTCAGTTACCAACTCTATATTCCTCATAACTTCTTTAGGCTTTTTAAAAACTTTAGAATTTATTTCTTGAAGGATATACTTTTTATTACTATTGGTACTAATCAAATAAGTTTTATTAATATTACCGTTTCCAAAAGGGGAAATGTCTGTTACATCTTGACCAAAAGGATATCGGTTTAAAATTTTTATCAAAATAATATCTCCTTGTTTATTGTGGTAGTTCTATTATACATAATTCATTTTTAATGTTCAATGAATAAAGAGTATTAATTTCATAAAAATTAAAAAATGTTAAGAAATTAAGATTTTTATCTAGGTTATTTATCTTTTTCAAATAATCAAACTATGATATAATACTTGTGAAACTTTAATAAAGAAAATAGTAGGTGATTAAAATGAATGAAACAATTAACGCTATCAGATTTTTAGGTTTAGATATGATTAACAAAGCAAACTCAGGACACCCTGGGATTGTTTTAGGAGCTGCTTCAACAGTTTATGAATTATATACCAAATTTTTAAATTCAAATCCAAAAAAACCAGACTGGTTTAATCGTGATCGCTTTTTTTTAGCAGCTGGTCACGGTTCTGCACTATTGTATTCAACTTTACATTTAGCTGGATATGATTTAAGTATAGAAGAAATAAAAGATTTTAGACAACTAGGAAGCAAAACTCCTGGTCATCCTGAATACGGTCATACTCCAGGAGTAGATTCTACAACCGGACCATTAGGGCAAGGAATAGCTATGGCTGTTGGTAATGCTTTAGCAGAATCATATTTAGCAGCCAGTTTTAATAAAGATAATATGAAGGTTGTAGATCATTATACATATGTTTTATGTGGTGATGGCGATCTTCAAGAAGGTATCTCGATGGAAGCAATGTCAATTGCAGGAAGATACAGATTAAACAAAC
>JAQUZK010000202.1 GCA_028691335.1 Candidatus Izemoplasmatales bacterium | reverse complement strand
TCTTCCTTAGTCTCGAGAACTCCAGTTTCCTCTTCTTCATCATCAAGATAACTCAAAAAACTATCGAAACCTTGTTGAGCATTAATAGATTTAGTTCCTTGTTTTAGTTTAACTAATCTCGTTTTAATAACTTCAAAAGTTTCTATTAAAGCCTTAGATGAAGAAGCCAACATCTTTCTAACAACTAAAAGGAGTAGGTTCCTATTGCTTGCATTCGGGAATCCATAGCTTATATCCCTTTTCAAATACTTATCAACTAAGCTATAAAGGATTTTTTCATCTTTTGATAAACAGAAATCAAATGTTTTAGATGTTCTCTTTTTAAATTGAAGATATTTTCCAACATCCCTTCTTAGTGTTCTTTGAACAACTGGTTTAAGAGCATCTTTAATCGGCTCATATACATTGTTTGCTGCATAAGCATTAAATATTTTTTCATCACCAAAAATCTTTGGATCAATAAATGAAATAAGACTATATAAATCACCGATATTATTTTGAATTGGGGTAGCTGTTAAAAGAAGCTTAGGAATGTTCTTTGTTGCATCAAAAAGCTTCTTTGCTCTTTGAGCACCTCTAAATGCGTTTCTTAAATTATGAGCTTCATCAATAATTACAAAATCCCAAGCAGTTTTATCTGCTCTTTTAATTAATTGAGATGCGAAGTAATAAGTAGTAATTGCAACGAAAACATGATTTTTATCTTGGATATGATCCTTAATTACATATCTTGTTGTTTCTGACATCAGGGATTGTCTATCTACAACTTCAGATTTAATATCAAATTTTTCATCTAGTTCAATTTGCCATTGTTTTCTAAGTGTTGCAGGAACAGCAATAACAATTTTCTTTGCTCCACTTTTGATTAAATATTTAAGGGTTAAACCACCTTCAATTGTTTTTCCTAGTCCGACTTCGTCCGCTAAAACGAGACCACCAGTATCTAACGATTTGATAGCTCGAACGAAAGCATCAATTTGATGTGGCTGTGGTTCAACATCACTTTCATCAAAGCAGCTGAAAGGAGAAGCTTTTAAAGCTTGCTTCTTTGTAACACCATATTGTTCAAGAATAATGTTACTCATCAGCCTTCTCCTTTAATTTGGAAACCAATAGTTTTTTAATACCATCAGCGACTGCCTCGGCCAATAATGGAGGAACAGCATTTCCTATTTGAACAAAAGCAGATGTTCTGCTACCTTCAAAAAAGAAATTGTCTGGGAACGATTGAAGGCTAGCAGCTTCCCTAACAGTTAAAGAACGTGCTTGTTCAATATCTGGATGAATAAAGTAATGTCCATCCTTAGAGATGTGAGCCATGATTGTTTGGCAAGATTCTAAATCTCCTGGAACAACTTTAAATCTATCTGTAAAAGATGAGCGATTTCTGTGTGTTTTTAATTCATCTGGTAAATCGTTATAGTTTAATCTTTGATGGCCGTTATTCCACATTTGAATAGCATGTCTATAAATATCTCTATCCAAATCTCTGTTTGGTCTAGCTAAATGCCATGTCAGAATATCGCCACTATTTCTAATGGATGCTTGTTTTAAGTAATTACTGAAATTGCCTCCGCGGTATTTGTTGTTTGATTGTCCTGGCTCAAGAGCAGGCAAATCAGAAAGCAAATCATTAATAGTTCCTTTAATTTTTCTTTTTTCAATTTCTGGATAAGACCATTCAGATCCTCTCTTCCAGCCAATCAAAATAACTCTATTACGGTTTTGCAAAACACCATAATCTTTTGCACATAAAACCTTATGCTCTATCTCATATCCAATGCTTTTTAAGCAGTTTTTAATATCTTCAAAATGTGTGTGCCCATCAGAGGTACACGATAAAATCCCAGGAACGTTTTCAAAAACAAACATCTTAGGTTGATATTTTTCTAAGAATTTGGCGTAGACATTATATAGATAAAGACGTTTATCTCCTTCTTTATCTTTGTTTGATGGTCTACCAATCAACGAATATGCCTGACAAGGAGGACCACCAATAACCATATCTATCTTATGAACTTTTTGTTGTTTAATCAGGTTATCAATTTTGTTGAAAAGTTGTGGTAAATTTTCTTCACTCATCTCCTCTTCAATAACACGGTTTATATTTATTTCTGGTATTAATGACCTGATATCTTCTTTTGAGATTTGATTTTTTATGTAGGCGCTGTATTTGTCTAACATGTTATTGCTTTGACAATAGTGAAACACTTCTCTAGTTTTTAATGTTTCTACAGCGTCATGATTCATCTCGATATGAGCAAGAGGAAAAAAGCCGGCCTTAATAAAGCCTTCACATAACCCGCCTGCTCCCGCAAACAAATCAATAAAGTTTAACTTTTCCCTACTCATCCCTATCCCAAAACGTTTAAATTTTGTTCTCTTCAAGTTTAGCACAAGAAGAAAGAATTATTAATTACTACCGCACGAAACTGGCGTGCGCATGGGACTTTTTCCAAGGATTTGCATATTTTTCAGATTCAATTTTTGGTTTCTGAAAATTTTAGGCCGCGTATATTTGAGGTGGGGGCACCGGTACTGTTGAATGGTCTTTTGTTTTTGACCGGGGGGGAGGTATGTTTTGAAGAACAAGAAACAAAAAGAACAAGAATGTCTACATATTTCTAAAACCACTATTTAATTGTTTGTATAGAATTAAATTTTAATTTTGAGATTGTTATATAGTTCTTGTTCTCGTTGTTCATGTTACTGCTTGATTCTTGAATAGTATCTTTGTTTTGAATATGGTCCCATATCTTTAGATTTGCCAGTTTTAATCCATCCTGGTATCTGCGCCATAATGAGAGAAATATTATTTGATTCTTGTTTATTGAAATCAGCTTTGTCTTTACCAAAGCACTCAACCCATATCTCCATAG
>JAQUZK010000201.1 GCA_028691335.1 Candidatus Izemoplasmatales bacterium | reverse complement strand
CAAAATCAAAAGCTTGTTTGTTTGCATTACTTCCGCCTCGCATCATTACAACTAACATAATGACGACTCCAGCTACAAGTATGATAGGGAAAATGATGTTTAAAATGTTGTAAGTAGCTCCGTGAACAAATACAAATTCAACATCATTGATTGCAATAGCATCATTGTTTAATTGGTTAATAGTGGCTCTTATTTCATTTAACTCATCATCATTTGCTAGATATGTAACATAAGTATCACCATCTATTAGTTGACCAGTTACTTTGTAAGCTCGATAGTTAATCTCCCCAGCTAATGGTGTAACATTAACAGAGTCGATTCCTTGGTCTTCTAGTAATTCTGAAAACTTAGAGTTTGATAGCTCCACTGGGCCATTAGCGTTTCCAAAACTATAAAAGATTGATATCAATAAGATTACCAATAATGCTATCATTATGAATCGCGAAGAGCGATTGTTTAACGGTTTATTGTTGTTTGGGTTTTTAGCAACTGCCATAAGATTGCCTCCTTATTTTTTATATACTTCTTCCTTCAAAACACCTATATAAGGAAGGTTTCGATAAATTTCATCATAATCTAAACCAAATCCCACGACAAATTCTTTAGGGATAGTAGTACCAATATACTTCGGAACGAATTCTTCAGTTCTACCTTCTGGTTTATCTAAAAGTGTTGCCACTTCAACTGTTAAAGCACCTCGATACTTTAATAAGTTTTTTACTACATTAATTGTTTTTCCTGTATCAACGATATCTTCAGCTATTATTATATGTCTACCCTCTACAGAAACATCCAAATCCTTTGTAATTTTAACGTTTCCAGAGGATTCTGTACCACCATGATAACTTTGAACTCCCATAAGTTCAATTTCACAGTAAATATCAATGTGTTTTATCAGTTCAGCTAGAAAAGGAATACACCCTTTTAACAAACCGATAATAATTGGTTTTTCCCCTTGATAATCCTTAGTTATTTCTTTCCCCATTCTTCTTGCTATATCTACGATTTCGTCATGTGAAACGAGGATTCTTTCAATATCTTTTTCTAACATTATGATTTTTTTTGAACTTGAATATAAAGCTCATTTTCCCCTTCCGTAGTTTTGTTATATATACCTGGTATAAATAGTATTTCATCATTTTTATCAATAAAAATAGGTAATAAATCTCTATCAAAATGTGGTATTTTTTTATCGATTAAAATGTCTTTAACTTTTTTTGATCCAAAATTGTAATTTACACGATCACCATCTCGCCTATTTCTAACAGTTAAAGGAAAGACTAAATCTAGATTATTATAACATAATTTATATAGAAAACCATAATTTTTGTTTGGTTTTTTTGTGATGTTTACTAAATAACCGTTTGGCAATGAATATTCTTTAAAATCAGTTAAATTAATCTTAAAATCATATCTCACTTGAGGCTCTGTCTTAAAATACAGTTTTTTATATGATTTAAATATATAAAGTTTATTCTCTAGACTAAATTCTACGTAAGATTTATTGTTATTTAAAAGTTCTAAAATATCAATGAAATTTTGGTAAGAAAGTTCTAAACTATTATTTGTTATAATATTAATTACTCTTTTTATAACTTCAATCTGGATAATTTTATATTGCTCTTTTAAGTTATCAATATCAATTGAATAATCATCTTTGTTTAAGTTTTTAGCAATATATTTTTGTGATATATCATCAATCAAATCATAACCAAGAGACTGGTAGTTAGAAAACTGTGATAATTTATCTAAGTATTTAGGGTTTTCGTTTTCTAAAATCGGTAAAAGATGATGTCGATATCGATTTCTTGTATAATCATCACTTTCATTTGAAGGATCACTTTGATAAGGAACAAGGTTCGCTTGTTGGTAAACTTCAATACTTTTTCTAGAAGTGTTTATGAGTGGCCGAATAATCATTAAATCTTTATAATAACTTTTTTCCAGAATCCCTCGATAACCTTCAAATGAACTCCCTCTTGTGAGTCTCATTAAAATGGTTTCAGCGTTATCGTTGGCATTATGAGCTAACACTACTTTGTTAATGTCGTTGTCTTTAGCAATTTTATAAAAAAATTCATGCCTTTTCTTATGAGCATAGTCGTGAAAATTCTCTTCATAATTTGTTTCAAGCATTTCCACAAAACAAGGAATGTTATATTCCTCAGATCTCTCGATTACAAACTCTCGATCATCCTTACTGGAACTTCTTTTTTGGTGATCGATATGAGCTACATAAATCTTTAAGTTCATTTTATCTTTAAGTTTAAGAATTATATCAAACAAAACCATTGAATCAATTCCGCCACTAATTCCTAAAAGCAACGAATCGTTTTTATCTATTAAATTAATTTTAAAATTCTCAATCATCTGAGCCTCCAAAAAAAATATTGAGCATAGAATTTTTACATACTATGCTCAACAATAAAAATAAAAGAGAAAATTTGGTTGCATAGTTATATTATCAAATGTATGTGATAAAATTATGAATTTTTAAGAATAAATTAAAAATTTTTTTTAAATTGATAATCTTTGTTATAATAATATCAAGAAGAGGTGTTAAACATGAAACTTATTTTAGCAAGCAACTCACCTAGAAGACAAGAATTAATAAAATTATTGGATCTCAACTACGAATCCATATCGCCAAATATTGAAGAAGTAAATGACCCGAGTCTTACTCATGAAGAGTTGGTTATGGATCTTGCTTTTCAAAAAGCATTAGCTGTATTCAAAAATCGTAAAAATGATCTAGTACTTGGTTTTGATACTCTAGTAATTATTGATGATTTAATTCTTGGAAAACCTAAAAATGAAGAAGAAGCTAAATTCTTTTTACAAACACTATCCGGCAAAACTCATAGAGTCCTAACTGGATGTGCAATTA
>JAQUZK010000200.1 GCA_028691335.1 Candidatus Izemoplasmatales bacterium | reverse complement strand
TTTTTAGATGCGGTAGTCTTATTTGTTTTAAAAATCGTTTACGCAATTATTTATTTCACATTAATCCAAATAATATATAAGTTCATTATGTTTATAATTGGTTTGATATCTTAAGAAATAAAAAGAAAAGAAAGAAAACTGTTAAAAGTAGAATTACAGGTACCTTTATCGGTTTATCAAACGGATTATTAACTATTTTTGTTCTATTAATTTTCTTTGGTGGTTTGGTTAATATATTATCTAACGGCATTGGTTTAATTGACAATGTAACCAATAGTGGAATTGTTGACCTTGAATATAAACCTAGGGAGGAATTATATGATATTCATTCCTCAGTTATTGAAATGGCAGATATCCCTAGTGAACCAAGTGAGATGTTAAATCTTATTAAGGGATTAACAAATGCTTACTATAGCAACCCATTTATTATTATGAACTCAAAAATTCAAATACCAACAGAGGAATCTGGAGAAAAAGAGGAGTTAAGTCTTTATCTTTTTGATGAAGTTCTTTCTATGGAATATAAAGAAGAAAGAATAGCTTTTAGAGAGGAATTATTAACTGTTTTTGATACAGTTGAAATAGCTCTTGATACAGGTGTTATTCAGTCTAAAGATATTAAAGACCTTACTGGAAATGAAGTCAGAGATATTTTTGATTCGATTTCTCAATCAAATTTATTAAAAACCATTATACCTTTATCTATCGAAGTTGGGTTGTCAATGTTGTCGGAGGAAGAAATAGATATTGATACTGATTCCTTGTATGAAATTGAATGGGAAACAGAATTGATGTTATTGGGAGAAATTGGAGCTTCTACTCTTGACATATTGCATGCCGCAAATCTTTTTGAAAAAGATCCAGACCTTTCTGAAACAACTTTTGATGGAGATGAAATAGAAGGCATCTTTACAGAAATAGGACAGTCAGAATTAGTTAACTTAGCCGCTTATAATGCATCTCAACCTCTTCTAGAAATGCTTGGCGATGATATCGAATCAATAATATACATCCCCGATGATATTGTATGGGAAGAAGAATTTAGCGCAATTGGATCAATAGTCGGCGAGTTTTTTAATACCGGAATAAAAATAGGAGATCTTGAAAGTGGAGATCCTATGAAAATATTAACTACTGTAGCTGGAATGGACTTCACTACTATATTAAACTCTCAAATTATAACAAACGCTTTAATCAACATACTTAAAGGTGATACTGCTATAAATTTAAATATTCAAGGTTTAGTTATTCCGACAGATATTTTATGGTTAGATGAACTTGATGATGATGGTAATATCATTAATTTTGGTGAGTTAAGAAATATTCTTCTTGCAATTAACTCTCTTTCTACTCAACTTGAAAATATTGATTTTGAAGATTTAGGAATAAATACCATTTCAGAATTAGACGCTGACGCTATTAACGCTATATTTGAATCAAAGATTCTTATAGCTAGCATAACGGAAGTAATCAAAACTATGAATTTAGGTGAATATAACTTAATAATTCCAGATGATGTTTTTGACTTAGAAGGTTATATTAAAAAGATAGAATTAGAAAGTTTAGTTGACGCTACTATTATGGCAGCTAAAAAATTAAAATGTGATGATGGAGATGAAGAGTGTGAGGTTTTAGGATTTGATATCACTAAAGTCACAAATCTAGAAGGAACTGATATTGATACGATGTTAGTATCAAAAATTCTTTCAGCTACTGTCGGAAATCTCTTAATTGATTTAAGTCAAGATATGCTAGTTATTCCAAATTCAACAATGGTAGAGATTTTAGTGTCAAATGAACCTTTAGACATTGTCGGAGCTTTAGAAATTAAGAATATTCTTTTGGCTGTCGGAGCTTTAGGCATAACTGATATAAATGATATAGAAATAACTCCAGAACTTTTAAATAATATTGCTTTAGCAAGTGACCCTTCAAAAATAGATCCAGTAAAAAGTGAGAAGTTATTTGCTTCTAAGATAATTAACGCAACAATATCTGACATGCTCATCGATATGACAACAGGCGAAGAACAAGTACTTGTTATACCATACACTAGTTATACTGATTTAAGTGTTAGATATTTTGAAGATGAAGATTTGGATATTGAATATATTTCAGAAGATGAACTCACTAATGTTTTAGAAGCAATTTTAGCTTTAGAATTAACAAGTTTTGATGATTTTGAACAAATAGAAGATTTTGATATCTTTATAAAAAATTCTGAAGTTATATTAAACTCAGCTATTCTTCACGCAACTGTCTCTAAACAAATTATAGACCTTAGTCCTGATACAATTACTGTTCCATACTACGATGAAGATGCGGTTTCAATAAGGGTTATGAAAGGCGTTGTTGGAAAAGAGACTGAATATATATTAAAAGATGAGCTAAATGCTATTTTTGACGCTTTATCAGTTTTAAATATTACAACTATTGAAGATATATCTGAGGATATAAATCTAACTGATGTTTTAGCTGATGAAGCTAATTATTCAATATTATTAGGATCGTCTATCGTTCAAACAATAGTTAGTGAACAGTTGATTCAACTAAACACTGATGAAACCTTAACCGTTCCATATTTCGCGGAAGATAATTTAACTGAAATTAGAAAGATTGTTGGAGTTGATTCAACTAGCACGGAATATATAGTTTATGATGAATTGTATAACATATTAAAAGCTTTAAACGTACTAGGAATAACTGACATTACAACTTTTGATGGAAAAATTGATTTAAGCTTACTAAATGCCCCAGAAGCTAGAGCTGATGTTTTAGGTTCATCTGTAATCCAAGCGACAATTTCAGATAAAGTAATTGAACTAGAGACAACTGATGGTACTTTAGTAGTCCCTTATTTAGCTGAAGATAATTTAACTGAAATCAGAAAGACTGTTGGAGTTGATTCAACTA
>JAQUZK010000199.1 GCA_028691335.1 Candidatus Izemoplasmatales bacterium | reverse complement strand
AGAAGAAAAGGAAAGATTACGTAATGAAGAGAAGTGATAGAGGATGAAGGCATTAATCTTAGCTAGCGGATCAGCTGCTAATACAACATATTTGGAAATAGGTGGTTCTAAAATATTAATTGATTGCGGACTTAGTTATCGTCAAATTGTATATCGCTTAAAAGAAAAAGGAAAAGATCTTGATGGATTAGCTGGAGTTTTTATTACTCATGAACATGCAGATCATGTAGCGGGTCTAAGAGTTTTAGCTAAGAATCATCAAATGAAGATATATCTAAGTAAAGGCACTTATGAGGCTTTGGATAAGAGGTATCTTGGAGATGTTTCAGATGATTTGTTTGTAATAGTAAAAGAAAATGAGGTTCATGATTTTGGTGATTATAAGGTAATGCCTTTTAATACTTTTCATGATGCGGCTGCGCCGTTTGGATATCGTTTTATTGAAGAAGAAAAGTCTTTAGTATATATCACTGATACCGGTTATTTTCCAATTAAACATTATGATCTATTAAGAAACGCTGATTGTTATATCATCGAGTCAAATCATGAGGTGGAAATGTTATTAGAAAGTTCCAGACCTTGGCAATTAAAACGAAGAATCTTAGATGATCAAGGACATCTTTCTAATGAAGATAGCGCAAATTTATTATTAAATCTGGCAGGAGATAGAACTAGACATATAGTTTTAGCTCATTTATCAAGAGAATGTAATTTAGAAGAGTTGGCAATAGGGACTTATAAAAGAGTGTTTTTTGAACAAGGTGTTGATATAACTTGTTATAACCTATTAGCCGCAAGACAAAACGAATCTAGTGAAGAAATCATTATTTAATGATTTTTTCTTTTGCCTAATTTTTTAGTATGTAAATAAAACTAATTTGCAATTGTTTTTAAGTTGGTTTTACGTTATAATAAGTTGAACAATTATGTGCTAATTTTTTTAGCAAAAAAATATAGGAGGTTGTTTATGGCAACAAAAAAAGTTTATCAGTCAATGGATGGAAACCAGGCAGCGGCTTATACGGCTTATGCGTTTACTGAAGTTGCCGGTATTTATCCAATTACCCCATCTTCTCCAATGCCAGAACATGTTGATACATGGGCTGCACAAGGAAAGAAAAACTTGTTTGGTATGCCAGTAAAAGTTGTAGAAATGCAATCTGAAGCTGGAGCTGCAGCGACAGTACATGGTTCGTTAATGGCGGGAGCTTTAACTACTACATTTACTGCATCACAAGGGCTATTATTGAAAGTTCCAAACATGTATAAAATAGCTGGGGAGTTATTACCAGGAGTTATTCATGTAGCAGCACGTTCATTAGCGGCTCATTCACTTTCAATCTTTGGAGACCACCAAGATATTTATGCAACAAGAATGACTGGTTTTGCAATGTTAGCTTCAGGTTCTGTTCAAGAAACTATGGACTTAGGCGGTATCGCTCATTTAGCAGCGATTAAAACAAGCATTCCTTTCATGCATTTCTTTGATGGTTTTAGAACTTCACATGAAGTTAACAAAATTGAAGTAATGCCTTATGAAGTGTTTGACAGATTATTGGATAAGGAAGCTGTTAAAGCTTTCCGTCAAAGAGCATTAAACTCAGGTAATCCTAAAATTATGGGTACTGCTCAAAATGATGATGTTTATTTCCAAGCAAAAGAAGTTCAAGAAAAATTCTATTTACCAATTCCTGATGTAGTTAATGAATACATGGAAGAAATTTCTAAAGAAACAGGAAGAGATTATAAACCATTTACTTATTATGGAGCTAAAGACGCTACTGATATTATCGTAGCTATGGGTTCTGTTACTGAAGCGATTAAAGAGGTTATTGATCATTTAGTTGAAAAAGGTGAAAAAGTTGGTTTAATTTCTGTACATTTATATCGTCCGTTCTCTAGTAAGTATTTCTTCAACGTTCTTCCTGAAACTGTAGAAAGAATTGCTGTATTAGATAGAACCAAAGAACCAGGTTCAGCTGGAGAACCATTATTCGTAGATGTTAAATCAATTTTCTATGATCGTGAAAAACAACCAGCTATCATTGGTGGACGTTATGGTCTTTCTTCTAAAGATACAACTCCTGGACAAATTTTTGCGGTTTATAACAACCTTAAAAATGAAATGAAAAACAACTTCACGATTGGTATCGTTGATGATGTTTTACATTCAAGCTTAGATGAATTAGAAGCTCCTGACGTAGCTGATCCTAATACAACAGAATTATTATTCTTTGGATTAGGTAGTGATGGTACTGTTGGTGCTGTTAAAAATATTTCTAAAATAATTGGTGACTATACTGATCTTTACGGTCAAGCATATGCTTCATATGATTCAAAGAAGAGTGGTGGAGTTACTAGAATGCATTTGCGTTTTGGTAGAAACCCTATTCGTTCAACATATTTAGTTAACCATCCACATTTTGTTTCTTGTTCACAAGAAAGTTATTTGACTAAATTTGATTTAATCAAAGGTATAAGAAAAGGTGGAACATTCTTATTATCAACTACTAGAACTCCTGATGAAATAGAAGGATTCTTACCTGATAAAGTTAAGAGAATTTTAGCGAAAAGAGAAGCTAAATTATTTATAATAGATGCTTATAAATTAGCTAAAGAAATCGGTGAAGTAAAATTAGTTTCAACAATTATGCAATCAGCTTTCTTTAAACTTAATGAACAAATCATGAGTTATGAAAAAGCTCAAGATGCAATGAAATCTTATGCTAAAAAATCATTTAGCCGTAAGGGTGATGATATTGTTGAAATGAATTATAAAGCAGTTGAACAAGGCGCTGATGGTTTAGTAGAAGTTAAAGTTAAACCAGAGTGGAAAGATTTACAAGTAGAAGTTGCTTTAGATGAATCTCGTCCAGATTTCGTTAGAAATATCGCAGATAAAGTTAATGCTATT
>JAQUZK010000016.1 GCA_028691335.1 Candidatus Izemoplasmatales bacterium | reverse complement strand
TTATGATATATTAAATAAAAACATCGATGAGAATTTTTTTAGGAATTACGATGATAAACAGTTTGTTAATGCAAATGATCAAAATATTAGCTATCGAGTTTTAGAAAGAATTAAACTTCTAGTTGATAATGGATATGATTTATTAAATGATATCCAAGTATTAATACCAGTTTATAAGGGTATAAATGGAATTGATAGGATGAACTCATTGATACAATCTACTTTTAATAGTTTGAATAAAGATATCTCTGTAAAATTTAATGATAAAGAGTTTTGGTATAATGATAAAGTTATGCAATTAGTTAATCAACCAGAAGATAATATTATGAACGGAGATCAAGGTATAGTAATCGGGATTACTCCAAATGATGAACTGATAGTTGATTTTTCTGAGAATATTGTTAAGTATAGTAGAAAAGATTTAGAGAATTTAACTTTAGCATATGCGGTTTCTATTCATAAATCTCAAGGTTCAGAGTTTAAAGCTGTTATTTTACCTTTAACAAAAGCTTATAATATTATGTTGAAGAGAAAACTCCTATATACTGCTGTCACTAGAGCGAAAGAGAACTTGATTTTGATAGGTGATTTTGAAGCTTATAAACGAGGTGTATTAGGTTTGGATAGAAAAAGAAACACTTTGCTAAACCAACTTTTAAATCAATCTTTAAAACCTATTAAAAGTGATGATGTAAAAATTTCAGATTTCTTGTAATCTATTTGCAAAAAGATAATGAATATTGTATAATATTTTTGTATAAATCGAGGACGAAGACTAGTAATTAATTTTTTATAAAGAATAGAGAGTTTAGATTAGGTGGAACTAAACATAAATTATTGATGAAGCTCCTTCTGAGTGGTGTTAAAAACACCCGTTGCTCGCGTTAAGAGTTTAAGTGCTAACTAGATGTTAGAATTAAGGTGGTACCGCGATTAATCGTCCTTTTACAAGGGGCGATTTTCTTTTTTTGATGATTTTTGATGAGGTGATATTTGTGAGATATATGACAGGAAATGAAATTAGAAAAACATGGTTAAATTTTTTTAAAGATAAGGGTCATTCAGTTGAAGAAGGGGCGTCTTTGATACCAAACAATGATCCTACTTTATTATGGATGAATTCAGGAGTGGCGGCTTTGAAGAAGTATTTTGATGGACGCGTTGTTCCTAAAAACCCAAGAATTGTAAACGTTCAAAAATGTATTAGAACTAATGATATTGAAAATGTAGGAAATACAGCTAGACATCACACGTTTTTTGAGATGATGGGTAATTTTTCAATAGGTGATTATTTTAGAGAAGAAGCTATTGAGTATGGTTTTGAGCTTTTAACAGATGAAAAATATTTTGGTTTTCCTATTGAAAAATTATATTTTACTTATTATCCAACTGATTTAGACACAAAAGAGAGATGGTTAAAATTAGGGGTTGAAGAAGAACATTTAATTCCTAGTGAAGGTAATTTTTGGGAAATTGGTTCAGGTCCTTGTGGGCCATGTACAGAAATCTTTTTTGATAGAGGTGAAAGCTTTGGTGATTTCACAACTGAATCAATAAAAAAAGATATCGAAAATGACAGATATGTAGAGTTGTGGAATATAGTTTTATCTCAATATAATGCAATTGATGGATTGAGTAGAGAAAACTATCCAGAACTTCCTTCAAAAAACATCGATACTGGAGCGGGATTAGAAAGATTCGCGTCAGTTATTCAAGGAGCTAAAACTAATTTTGAAACTGATTTATTTATGCCGATTATCAATGAGATTTCTAAGGTAGCTAATGTTCCTTATGAAGGACAAAAAGCTTTTAAAGTAATCGCCGATCATATTCGAACTGTCACTATGGCTATTAGTGATGGAGCCATGTTAAGTAACGAAGGTAGAGGATATGTATTGAGAAGATTATTAAGAAGGGCTGTAAAATATGGTAAACAATTAAAAATTGATAAACCTTTCTTAGTTTCTTTGATAGATACAGCTGCCTCAATATTATTACCTTTTTATCCTTATATTGAAGATAAGTTGCCAATTGTTAAGAAAATCGTTGAGACTGAAGAAAATAAATTCTTAGAAACTCTTTTATCAGGTGAAAAGAAATTATCGGAAATTATATCTATAAGTGAAAAGATAATAAGTGGGAAAGATGCTTTCTTATTATATGATACTTATGGTTTCCCATTAGAACTTACCGCTGAATATGCTTTAGAACAAGGTTATGAAGTAGATATTAAAGGGTTTAAATTAGAAATGGATAAACAAAAAGAAAGAGCTAGAAATGCAAGAAGTGAAGCTGATTCTATGATGGGACAAAATGAAGAGTATCTGAGTTTTGTTTTAGAATCAGAGTTTGTAGGTTACGAAACTTTAGAGATTGAAGCTAAAATCATTAAGGTTTTCCCTGAAGGATTGGTTTTAGATAAGACGCCTTTCTACGCAACTTCTGGTGGTCAATTGGCTGATCATGGATTAATTTATAATGATAGTATAAGTTTGAAAATAATTGATGTTGAAAAGCTTCCTAACGGACAGTTTCTTCATAAAACTAGTGAAGAACTATCTACTAGTTATGAGGGTATGGTAGTTAAGGCTGAGGTTGATAAAACTAGAAGAAAATTGACTGAATATCATCATTCTGCTACACATTTATTATTTAAGGTTTTAAGAGATGTTCTCGGTAACCATGTTTCCCAACAAGGATCTCAGGTAAGTTTTGATGGATTAAGATTTGATTTTAATCATTATGAAAACATTGAAGATGAAGTCATTTTAACAATTGAAGAAAAAGTTAATGATATGATTAAGGATTCTTATAAGTCATCAACTAGAATTATGAAAGTAGAAGAAGCAAAACAATTAGGAGCTATAGCTGAGTTTGGTGAAAAATACGGGGATAAAGTTAGAACAATTGATTTGAAGTATACTTTAGATTTATGCGGTGGAACACATGTAAAAGATCTCAGCGATATTGGTAAGTTTGCGATTAAGTCAGTCTCATCAATTGGATCAGGGATTTTTAGAATAGAAGCTGTCGCAAATAAGATGGTTGATACTTTAGCAGATTCGTTAGTAGGGTTAAATCAAGATATTGATAATTTAGTAAATAAGGCTAATAAGATATTGCTTGAAGCTAAAAAAGCAAATATAGAATTAGATTTTAATTTCAAAAAGAACTCTGTTTCTTTAGGTAGTTATCAAGATGTTATTGATAAACGAAATGAATTGCACGAGGCTCAATTAGCTGTTAAAGAATTAGAAAAAACCTTTAATCGCTTAAAGGAAACAAAAGCTTTGGAATCTGTGAATGATTTAAGTGATTTTACATATGGTAATAAAGTTATTGCTAAGTTAGAGAATGTTAACGGGTCAGCATTAAAGCAATTGGCTGATGATTATTTAGCTAATAATGATTTGGATTTTATTTTCTTAGCTTCTGTTATTGAAGAAAAAATCGTTTTTGTCGCTAAAAGTAACATTAAACAAATCAATGCAGGACAAGTAGTTAAAAACGCTGCACAAATATGTGGCGGAAATGGTGGAGGAAGACCAGATTTTGCACAAGCTGGTGGAAAAGATTTAGAGAAACTAGATGAAGCCATTAATTACGTTAAGGATTTAATTCTATGAAAATAGTAGGCTTAGATTTAGGATCTAAAACATTAGGTATCGCAATTTCTGATCCTTCAAATATTATTGCGAACAAACTAGAAACAATAACTTTTACAAATAATGATTTTGAGTATGCAATCGAAAGATTATTTGCTATACTTAAAGATGAAGATATTGAATGCTTCGTATTGGGGCTTCCTAAGAATATGGATGGCAGTTTAGGATTCCAAGCTCAAGTATCAATAGACTTTAAAGAGATGTTAATTAAGAAGTTTGAAAAAGATGTTATTCTTTGGGATGAAAGATTAACTTCAAAAATGGCGGAATCAATGATGATATCAGCCAATCTTACTAGAAAGAAAAGAAAAACAAAGGTTGACTTTGTAGCTGCCACAATTATATTACAAAGCTATTTAGATAGCAGAAAGAGAGTATGAAAATGCAAGAATTTGATGATACTTTAATTATTACCGATGAGTTAGGAAATGAGTTAGAAGCAGTTATTATTATGACTTTTGATTCTGAAGAATTTGGAAAATCTTATTTGGTTTATCAATTGAAAGATGATGAAACAGGAGAATATTTCGCAGCCAGCTTTAATCCTGAAGATGGAGAAGAAGGAAATCTTGTTCCAATTGAAACAGATGAAGAATGGGACTTTGTTGAAGAAGTTCTTGAAAGTTTCTTAGAAGAAGAGGAAGAAAAATTAGAAGAAAATGAATAGTTATCTTTCTTCGCTTAATCAAAAAAGTAAACCTGAGATAATCCAAAAAATTTTAAGTCAGGCTAAAGAATTAAAAACACCGATTATTAGTGAAGAAGGCATCAATTTATTGATTCAATTAATACAAATATCCAAAGCTAAAAGTGTTTTAGAAATTGGATCGGCCATAGGGTATAGCGCCATAATGATGGCGCTAAACTCTCAAGCGGTGATTACTACTATTGAGAAAGACTTAAATACTTATAATATTGCTAGAGCTAATGTTGAATCAGCTTTTTTGTCGTCTCGTGTTAATGTTATTCATGGTGACGCTTTAGAGGTTGATTTAATGATGAAGTTTGATTTGATTTTTATTGATGCAGCTAAAGGTCAATACTATAAGTTTTTGGAAAAGTTTAAGCATAACTTAGTTTCACAGGGTATCGTTGTATGCGATAATTTATTATTTCATGGAATGGTAGAGAATAAAGATGATATTGAGTCAAAAAGATTAAGAAGCCTTGTTAAGAAGATTTCTGATTTTAATAAAATAATCAGTACTCATCCTGATTTTGATACTTATATATATGAGATTGGTGACGGAATGTCGATATCGATTAAGAAAGGTGATTTGTAATCTTGAGAATTGTTGCTAAATTAAAAACAGTAGAAGAAATAGAAAAATTAATCGACCTTGGGGTTGATGTTTTGTCTGTTGATACTCCTTTAGCAGTAAGAGGGATAAATAAAGAAATATATGATGAACTTGATAAGATTGTCAAATATAATAAGCCTGTATATTTGTTTTTAAATAAGATGATTCATGAAGATGATATCGACTTAGTGAGATCTATATTACAAGATGCAAAAGAAAAAGGTGTTTCCGGTATAGTTGTTGGTGATATAACCGTAATGATAATCGCAAGAGAGTATGAGATGCAGGATAGAGTTATTTATCAACCAGGCACTATGAATACTAATAGTTTTGACAGTGATTACTTTTTCATGAATAGTATTAAGGGAATCACAATTTCTAAAGAGATTACATTAGAAGAAATTAAGAAAATATTAGAAAATAAGAAAACTGAGTTTTCTTTGGTTGGACATGGCTTTTTAGATATGTTTTATTCAAAAAGAAAGTTGTTAAGTAATTACTTTGTTTATAAAAATATAGTTCATGAAAATATAGTTAATAATCAAGGATTTAGACTAAAAGAAGAAATGAGAAAAGAAAGTTTTTATCCGATTTTAGAAGATGAATTTGGTACACATATTTTTAGAGATAAAGCTTTAGAGTCGTTTTCAGAAATTAAAGAACTAGAAGGAAAATTAGATGATTTTTTTGTTGAGAGAATTTTCCTTGATGATGAAGAATATTATGAAAGTATAAAAGCGTATAAAAATGAAGAGTTTATCCCGGAATTTCTTCGTAAATATAAAGATAAATATAACAAGGGTTTCTTTTATCAGTATACAGAGAAACTAAAAGGTGATTTAAATGAGAGCTGAGTTATTAGCTCCAGCAGGCAATCTTGAGAAAGCTAAGATTGCTTTGCTTTATGGAGCTGATGCTGTTTATATCGGGGGTAAACAGTTTTCGCTTAGAGCTAGAGCTTCTAATTTTGATCATAGTATGATAGAAGAGTTAGTTGAATTTGCTCATGGTTTAAATAAAAAAGTATATATAACTATGAATATTGTTTTTCATGATGATGATATTTATGGTTTAGAAGAGTATTTAGTCTATTTAGATAGAATTAAAATAGATGCGATAATTTGTTCTTCGATGATTGTTTTAGAAAAAGCTAAGGAGTTAACAAATTTAGAGGTGCATTTGTCTACTCAATTTTCATTAACAAACTCATTTTTAGCTAATTACTTCTACTTTGAAGGAGTAAAAAGAGTTGTTCTTGCTAGAGAGTTAACGATAGATGAAATAAGAAAAGTACAAGAAAAATCCAAAGCTGATTTAGAAGTATTTATTCATGGCGGGATGTGTGTTTCATATTCTGGCCGTTGTACGCTTTCTAATTATACTGTTTTAAGAGATGCTAATAGAGGTGGGTGTGCTCATACGTGCAGGTGGCTTTATGAGTTATATGAAGATGGTGAATTATTATCGGGTGAACATGATTTTCAAATGTCTTCAAAGGATTTAGAAGCATTAGGATTTTTAAAGGATTTATTAGATATTGGTGTTTGTTCTCTAAAAATTGAAGGAAGAATGAAGTCAATACATTATATAGCCACTGTTGTCAGTGCTTATAGAATGTTTATTGATGATTATTATAAAGGTACTTTAAGAGATTTAGACATCTATCGCAACGAGATTAAAAAAGCGGAAAATAGACAAACTTCTTTTGGTTTTTTTGGAGGAGATACAACTATTGATCAGCAATTATATAATCAGAGAAGTGAAGTGCCGACAAAAGAGTTTGTTGGGATAGTTAAGGCTTATGATCAAGATAATAAAATTCTATTGTTAGAGCAAAGAAATTACTTTAGCCCAGGAGATGTCTTAGAGGTTTTTACACCTAATAAAGATATAATTCAGTTTAAGGTTGAAAAATTGTATGATGAAAATATGCTAGAGTTAGATGCAGCTAGACATCCTTTACAGTTGATAAAAATTAAACTCCGAGTATCTGTACCGGTTAATTCAATGATAAGGAAGGTAATTTAATGGATAAACCAATTATAATAGCGGTAGCTGGAGGATCATCTTCTGGAAAAACTACAGTAGTTAATAAAATATTAAAGAATTTTGTTTCTGAAAAAGTTGAAGTTATCCGTCATGATGACTATTATAAAGATCAAAGTGAGATTAGTATAGACGAAAGAAGGAAAATCAATTATGATCATCCTTTCTCACTAGATAATGATTTATTTTATGAGGATTTAAAGAAACTAATCAGCGGTAAATCAATTGAGAAGCCAATATACGATTTTGTTGAACTAAATCGTTCAAAGAAAAAAGAACTAATTCATCCAGCAGAAATTATTATACTAGAAGGTATATTGATATTAGAGGATGAAAGAATAAGAAGTTTAGCAGATATAAAAATTTATGTTGAAGCTGATGAGGATGTTAGATTAATAAGAAGAATTAGAAGAGATACAAAAGAGCGAGGAAGAAGTTTGGAACAGATATTAACACAGTATTTAGAAACGGTTAAACCGATGCATTATGCATTCGTTAAGCCAAGTAAAAGATATGCAGATATAATAATACCTAATGATTATTCTCATGATGTGGCCGTAGATTTAATCAATGCTAAAATTATTACTATCTTAAAAAAATAAATTATGCTATAATTATAACGTTATAAAGGAGAAAGAAATGGAAAATACTTATAAATTGACAGAAGCCGGATATGAACAATTAAAGGCGGAGTTGGAAGAATTAAAAGGCGAAAAAAGAATTGCAAATCTTCAAGAGTTGAAAGAAGCGAGAGCACAAGGGGATTTATCTGAAAACGCTGATTATGATGCGGCTAGAGATGAACAAGCTAGAATTGAAGCTAGAATAAAAGAAATTGAAAATGTCTTGAAGAATTCAGAAATAATTAGAGAAAACAGTCGTTCTAAAGTTATTGGAATGGGTAAAACAGTTGTTGTTAAGTTTTTACATAATAATTTTGAAACAGAGTTTGCGATTGTTGGTAGATTAGAAGCTAATCCTATGAAGAAACGTGTATCTAACGAATCACCATTAGGGAAAGCTTTAATAGGTTCTAAAAAGGGTAAAATAGTTAGTTACAAATCTGAAACTGGCCAAGAAATTAATGTTGAAGTAATTGACGTTAAATAATTTTTAAGAGAAAGAATTTTTCTCTTTTTAACTGGGAGTTGATAATATGATTGGTATTATAGGTGCTATTGATCATGAGTTGAATTTTTTCTTCCAACATATGATTATCGCAAAAACTGAAATCATCGCAGATAAAACTTTTTATGTGGGAAAAATAAATAACCACAATGTGGTTATTGTGAAGTCCGGAATTGGTAAAGTTAATGCGGCGATTACAGCTACTATTTTAATACAATGTTATAAAGTTAGATTAATTATCAATACTGGTGTTGCAGGTGGATTATCCCCTATCGAAATTGGAGAAATTGTAATAGCTGAAGGAATAAGTTACTTTGATGTATCTTTGACAGAAATTGATGATGTTCCATATGGACAAATGGGACAAGATCCTTTGATTATAAAACCAGATAGTAGATATCTTCAAAAAGCAAAAGTAGTATTTGATAGATTAGGTTATAAGTATTCGGTTGGAAATTTAGTTTCTGGCGATAAGTTTGTAACAAAAATAAGAGATATTCAAAAGATTAGTAAGCATGTTAAAAATATATTGGGTGTTGAAATGGAAGGAATGGCTATTGGCATTACAGCTTTTAAGTTTGATGTTCCGTTTTTATCGATTAGAGGTATTTCCGATATTATCGATACTTTAGATCAACCTAAAAAGTACCGTGATGTTGTTAAAGATGTCGCTCTAAAAACATCTGAATTTGTTGTTTCTTTTCTTGAGGTAGTTGATGAATAAAATTATACTTGATAATAAAATATTTTATTATCAAGTTTTTTTCAAAAATAATAAAAATATGTATTTACGTGTTAGTGAAAATGTTATAACTATAACAGCTCCTAAGAAATATAGTAAAGCTAATTTTGAGAGTTTTATTATTAAGCATCAAAGATTCATCTTAAAGACAAGAGTTATACCTGAAAACAGTTTATATAATCAAGATAAAATGTTGATTTGGGGAAGAGAATATAATGTTATAAAATTTGATGGTAAAGAGCTCAAAATAGAGGATAACACTGTTTATATTCCCGAGCGTTTTGATGAAAAAAATATTGAAGATTTTTACCGTAAACAAACAATAAAGTTAGCGATATCTATGATTGATGAAGAGTTAGTTTATAGTATAAAAGATATCGATTTATCTAATCTTATAGTTAAAGCGCAATTGATGAAATCGAGACTTGGTAGCTGTCATTCTACAAAAAGAATCATCAAACTTAATAGTATTCTTGCTAGGTTTGATGAAAAATATCTAAGAGCGGTTTTAGTACATGAGATTGTACATTTAAGAGTTGGAAATCATCAAACAAAGTTTTACCAACTTTTAGAAAAGTATATTCCTGATTATCGTATCTTAAGTAAACAACTAAATAATTTAGTTAAGCAATACAAAATTTAGGCTTGTTATACAAGTCTTTTTTAATATTTTAAATGAAAACCGCTAGTATTAAGGCTATCAACTAGAAAAAAATGGACATTTGTCATTTAATTAGGTATAATATAATTAGTATTTGGAGGCTTATGAATGGTTGAACTGTTTTTTAAGAAAAAGAACTTTTATCCAGATGATTATCAAAAAACTGTATTTGATGTGGATTTTGCTAGATTAAAAGAAAAAGGAATTGAGAATATTTTTATTGATTTAGATAATACACTGATACCTTATGATATTAGTGAAGCTGATCAAAAGACTCTTGATCTTTTTGAGCATATACATCAATTAGGTTATCAAGTTTTTATTGTTTCAAATAATCGTAAAGACAGAGTTAAATTGTTTGCGGATATGGTGAAAAGTAGATATGTTTATAGCGCACAAAAACCTTTTAAATCAGGTTTTAGAAAAGCACTTAAGCGTGTGGGGAATCCAGATCCTAAAACAGTTTGCTTAATTGGAGATCAGTTTATGACTGACGTCCTTGGCGGAAAAAGAATGGGTTTCTATGTTATAGTTGTCGATGCAATTAAGAGAAAGAACGAGAAATGGTACACGAAATACAACAGACATTTAGAGAAAAAAATTCTTCAAAGATTGAAAAGGACGGATCACGAATTTTATAATCGACTAAATTTACAAGAGAAGAGGTAAAGAAATGGCAGAAATGTTTTGCAAGGGCTGCGGCGCGTTAATACAAAACAAAGATGATAAATTACCGGGTTATATTAGTGATGAGTTATTAAATTCGCGTAGAAACTCAGAGATCATATGTCAGAGGTGTTTTAGAATTAGGCATTACTCTGAAGTGTATCCATATACGGTTTCTAATTCTGATTATTTGAATGTTATAGAAAAAATTAAAACTGAGGATGCTTTAATTGTTAAAATAGTTGATATATTTGATTTCTCCGGTTCTTTTGTTCCGGCAATTAAAGAATTAACAGGAAATGAAGATGTTATTTTAGTTGGGAATAAAATAGATTTATTGCCAAAGAATGTTAAACCATCTAGAATTATGAACTGGTTGAAATTGATGATTAATTCACAAGGTTTTACTGTTTTAGATTCTGTTTTGCTATCGGCGAAATATGGAGATAACTTTGATGAGTTAATGGAGAAAATTTATCAGTATAAAGGCAATAGGAATGTCTATATTGTGGGTTCTACTAATGTTGGAAAATCTCGAATTGTTAACCAAATATTAAGACGTTATATGGGTGCTGCTTCTGATATTATTACTGAATCACTTTCTCCTCAGACTACGATAGGTTTGATTGGATTTCAACTGACCGATGGAACTTATATTTATGATACACCTGGGGTTATTAATAAGCATCAGTATATGCATTATTTGACTAGACCTTCTTATAAGTTAACTGTTCCTTCTCGGGAAATTAAACCAATGATTTATCAGTTAAACGAAGGACAAACATTGTTTTTTGGAGGTTTAGCTAGGTTAGATATTATTTCTGGTGAAACTGGAGATGTAGTCTCTGTGGTTACTTATTTTGCGAATACATTGAATATTCATCGCACAAAGACAGCTAAGGCTGATAAATTATATTGTGAAAAACTGTATTCTTTATTGTCGCCACCTTTCTCTAAGGACGAGGATGTTCCAAAGTGGATTTATCATGAGTTTAAAGTTAGAGATAATCAAAAGTATGTTATAGTGTTTTCTGGTTTAGGTTTTGTTACTTTGAGAGCACCTTTCTGTGTTAGAGCATATGCTCCGTTTGTTGTTGGTGTTTATACAAGGTTAGCTATAATATGATCAAGGTAGTAAAAGAATATCTAGAAGATGCTTTTATAACTGATAAAGCTCGTTTAAAACATATATATAATGTTGAAAAGATAGCTTTAAAACTCGCAAGAATATATGGAGTTAATGAAGAAAAAGCGGCTATTGCATCTTTGTTACATGATGCAACCAAATTATTAAATCATGAAGAAAATTTAACATTGGCTAAAAGAATGTTTGATGAGAGTTTATTAAACTCTACACCATCACCATGTCTCCATGCGTTTAGTGCGGCTTTTTTAGCTAAATCAAAATTTAATATAGATGATGAAGAAATATTGGACGCTATTAGTTATCATTGCAGTGGAAGAGCTAATATGAATAAATTAGAAATGATTATTTATATAAGTGATTATGTTGAAGAATCAAGGACGTTTGTTACTGAAGAATTAAGAAATTTGGCTGAAGTAAACTTGGAAAAAACTGTTTACAAAATATTGTTAGATACTAAAGAGTATCTTGAAAGCAATCATAAAGCAGTTTCTAATCTTACTTTAGAAGCAATAAAATTTTATGAAGAGATATGTGGAGGTATTTAATGACTGATAAACTAAAAAAAGTGTATGAGGCATTGTCTGATTTGAAACTTAAAGATATTATTATTTATAACTTTCAGGATTTTTCGCCTTTTTTTGATTATCAAGTCATTGCGACAGCTACTAATGAAAGGCAAGTTCATGCGGCAATCGATCATGTGAAACAAGCTTTTCCAGAAATAGTGAATATGCATATTGAAGGAGCGGATGATAACCGTTGGTTATTGATTGATTTGGAGGATATCATTGTTCATGTTATGCATAAAGATGAAAGGGACTTCTATCAAATTGAGAAGATATTCTTTGAAAGAGAACAAATCGGTGTTTAAAGGTGTATGATATGGAATATGATTTATTAGCGACTTTTTACGATTCCTTTATTGACGAAGTTGTATATCAAGAATATCTTGATTTAGTTAGCAAGTACTCTTCCTTAGGGTCATTATTAGATATTGGTTGTGGTACAGGACATTTAGCGATTGAGTTCGCTAAGAGAGGTTATGAGGTTGTAGCTACTGATCTTTCTGAAGAGATGCTTAATATAGTAGACTATAGAGCCAAGGAAGAGGATGTTGATATTGAAATAGGCATTTATGATATGCTTGATCCTCTAGATTTTAAGTTTGATGTGATTATTGCCTCTATGGATGTAATTAATCATTTATCTGATCTTGAAGATGCAGAATTTGGGTTTACTAATATCTATAACTCTTTAAGCGATAACGGTGTGTTCATATTTGATATTTTATCAGTTGAGTTCATTGATGCTTTTGATGGTTATGTTGAAGATGATGATGATGATGATGATGATGATGATGATGAGTATCATTTTCATTGGGAAAGCCATAAAGGCGATAAAGAACATAGTATAGTTCATACAATAACAATAAATTTAGATGAAAAATCTGAAGAAGTTAAAATTTATGAACAAACTCATGAAGTAAATGCTTATGAAGAAATATTGAGTAAGGTGGGTTTTAAAATTATTGAAAAGAAAGATTTGCCTGAAAGAACAATTTTCGTAGTTCAAAAACAAGAGAATCCAGAATAAATCTGGGTTCTTTTTTAAAAGAAAAATCACTTCTTTAAAGTATTATTTTCTTTGAAAGGAGTGATTTTTATGAAAAAGTATTTACCGTATTTGTTAGCTTTGTTAGGATTTGCTGGATTTATGTTTTTTTCTGTAAATGATAGTTTTAGTGATAGTGATTATAAAGAGTACAACATCATTAATACATTTAATACTAATGAGAATGATAATTTAATCTATGTAGAAATTAGAGGAGAAGTTAGGTATCCTGATGTCTATAGAATACCAGAAGACTCTATTTTAAAAACTCTGATTGAAATGGCTGGAGGATTAACTGAAGAAGCTGATATTAGTGAAATAAATCAAGCGGAGGTTTTGATTGGTAACTCTTTGGTTCTAATACCGAAAATAGAAAATGAATTTTTAGATGAAGAAGACGAAACTGGTAATGCATTAATTTATATTGACATTAAAGGAGAAGTAGTCAACCCCGGTGTTTATCAAGTTTTAAGCAATCTCAGAATGCACGAAATTATTGAAATAGCTGGTGGTTTAACTTTACACGCAGATGTATC
>JAQUZK010000198.1 GCA_028691335.1 Candidatus Izemoplasmatales bacterium | reverse complement strand
GCGGACTGCTACGATTGTGGTTCCTTTAAAACTAGTGCTCATCCTGTTTCCTTCCATGAGGGTGGCTGCATGCATAGACGCGGGCCAACCTCTCTTGTGATATATATCTTGAAAAATTCTAGAAAAAGATATGAAAGAGGATAATGAATTTTTAAAATCTCCATCTATCCCAGACAGATCAATTTGGTCTCCTTTTTTAAATATAGATTCAGATATTAAAAAATCCTTAATATTTTTTTGAGTAACTTTCTTTTTCTTTTTGAACAATTGTTTAAAAATCTTTTGTTTTAAATTTTTATCTAAAGGTTGTCCGTTTACATGTAGGTTATTTAATTCATTTAAAACCGAGTATTCGCTATAAAGAAGCGAATTCTTAGGCAACACATCTTTACCTTTCAAATAAGAACATTTTCTTGTCATTTTTTTAATAAAACCTTCTGCTGTATTATCAATGTCAATTTTTTGTTCAAAATTCCAAGGTAGTACCTTACCTTTTTCTAGTCTTTCAATCCAAGTAAACTTAGATTTGTCATTTTTATGAGCTGGATTTAAAGGACCAATATAGTAAGGAATTCTAAACTCCATTAATTTAGTAATTTTTTCAATTGTATTTATCCCAGTATTATCAGTTTCTCCTAAGAAATCATAGTGGTTCAAAGCGTTATTCAAAATCTGACTCAATTCAAAGTAATGTAACTGATAAGGTATAACTCCGTTTGAAGATATTCTTTGTTTTGGCAAGAAAGTCATGTTATTTACTTTATTCTTGATATATACATATAGTGTTATGGCTTCATTATTATTACTATTTTCCTCTATCAATCCCTGATTTTGATTTTCAAATTCAGTTAAAAGCGTCTTTACATATTTTATAAATTCATCATATGAACAACCGTGAACATATTGCTTTTCATTATTAATTAGGTTAGTCTTAACATACGATGCATAATTATTAACTTTGTTATTTGATATTCTAAAAACTTCATCATATTTAGCCTTGGAAAAATTATTTCTCACAAATTTTTTGAGAGCTTTTAAATCTTTATTATGTTCATTATACTCTCTAATCTTAGCTTCAGATATTGTCTTGCTATCTCTCAAAAAGTTTTTAACAATAATCCAATTATATATTTTTTTAGCCAAAAATATTGATTCAGCACAATCTCCAACTAAATCATATAGAACAGGTTCTACTTCAGTTTCAAATTTTAAATCTCCAAATTTTATTTTTGGAAAATCTTTTGTCTTAAAATCGTCATTATAAAACAAATCATTCAAACCTATTGTTTTACCTAAGATCAACTCTATAAGTCGTTTATTATCTTTACTCTTTAAACGATTAACAATACTATTTATTTGTAATGACTGATCATTTAATGACTGTGTGCTTTCAACTATTTTCAAAATCGATTTAATATCTGTCTCGCTAACATTTAGAGAATATACTTCTTCGCCAATATAATCATTGAGGCTAGAAACCAAATCATTAAATGAGTTGATAATTATTGAGTAATCATCATCTATATTATCAACATTAAAGCTCTCAATTAAAAAATTACCACGATATTTAATAATATTATGACAAGCCAAATAAACCAATCTAATATCTTCTTTTTTATTAGACTCAATCAAATACTTTCTTAAATGATAAATAGTTTTAAACCTATTAAAATATTGCTTATCGGTAAAGTTTTTATCATTAAATAAACTATATTTACCTAAATCAGAAACTTTGTCTTCTTCTCTAAAAAAAGAATTATTTAACCTTAAGAAAAAATTAGGATCTACTTTAGTAATTTCCTTAGAAAACAAATGTTGTAGTATTTCTATACGGAATTTTCTTCTTGCCAACCTTCTTCTAGCGGATCTTTTTAATCTTCTTTTTTCCGCTGAATCTGCTGCACTAAATTTTCTAACACCATGTAGGTGTTTGCCAGAGATTTTTATAATATCATAATTCTCATCTGTTACGGCCCAACCACATGATTCAGTTCCTAAATCCAAACCCATAAAAATTTTTTTCTTTTCCATTATTGACTTCCTTTCACAATTATTATATAATCAGTGTATCTATTCAATAGATAACAATACGAGTTCAAATAAAAATTTATTCTCGTCGTTGGCTTTGCCAACCCACATTGGTGGATAGAAAACCGCATTTGCGGTTTTTTTATTTCATATTATCATTTTTAACAAGTATTTTAAAGTGTATCTCTAAAATTAGTGTTTATTTTTTTCATTTTTTATTTTCTATTAGTTCTTTTTATAACTATTTTTTTTGTATAAAGAACAAAAAAAGCGCCTAATTAATTAGCGCTTATTTTTATTCCTTTTAATCTTTTTTATAGAACCATAAAATTGTGTTCAAAGAAGTAATCTAAAAGTTGCTTTCTAGTCACTATACCTAAAAATTGATTAGAATCATCAATCACAGGAACAAAATTTTCATTTGAAGCTCTAGATAACAAGATAATCATAGTTTCATTAATATTTACTGTTTCATAATCACGATGTCTTTTTATAGAAGATACTTTAATATCTTTTAACTTCTCTCTACCAACTTCATCCAAAGTATAAAGAAGATCACCTTCAGTGATTGTTCCAACATATTTCCCAGATTTAGATAAAACAGGTATCGATGTGAATCTATTTTTCCTCATAATTTCTACTGCTTCTCTAGCGTTAGTATCTTCACATAAATATATTACTTCTATCTTGGGTTTCATAAATGCTAAAATGTTCATAATTATTACCTCCGATTAATATAACTAAATATATAAATCTCTTTAGTTATCACTTATATTTTACCATATTTTTCAAAATAAAAGAAAGGTTATAATTAAAACGCTAGATAAAGATTAATTTTTATGATAAAACACTATTTATCATAAAAATATTTTGTTATACCATAACCACCTAAAAGTACAAAAGCAAAGAACAACAT
>JAQUZK010000197.1 GCA_028691335.1 Candidatus Izemoplasmatales bacterium | reverse complement strand
ATGATTAATAAGCTTGATGTAAATAATGGTATTGCTGGCTTCCTATTAGCAAATGGAGCTTTAAGTGCTGAACAAGCTATTCGACAAAAATTAATTGAAGAAGATAAAATTGAAGCTATTATGATTCTACCAAGACAAATGTTTTACTCAACAGATATATCAGTTACAGTGTGGATTGTTAATAATAATAAAAAAGCTAGGACTCTTAATGGTAGACAACTTAGAGATAGAACTGGAGAAGTTCTTTTTGTAGATCTAAGAACATGGAATCAAAACAAGTTTGAAAAGAAATTCGTTACTTTTGATGAGACACAAATTCAACAGGTGAAAGCGATTTATAATAATTGGCAGGACGTTGATAGATCCAAATATAAAGATGTACCCGAACTTTGTAAATCAGTTACTAAAGAACAACTAGCAGCAAAAGATTATTCATTAGTGCCATCAAAATATATCGAGTTCGTTGATAAGGATTTAGATATTGATTATGAAAAAGAAATGGCTAGAATCCAAAAAGAAATGAAAGAATTAATAGAAGAAGAAAAGAAAACTCAACAAATGTTAAAAGAAGCATTTGAAGGTATTGGTTATGGCATTGAGTAGATTTAAGATAGGTGACTTGATAGATTCAATTAATGTAAAGTGTAATATTACCAACTTAACAGTATATGAAGTGTCTGGAATTAATAGAGACAAAGAGTTTTTTTCACCAGCGATTCAAGTTGGACAAGATACGTCTAGTTACAAAATTGTACCTCCGAATCATTTTGCATGTAATTTAATGCACGTCGGTAGAGATATTGTTATACCAGTTTCACTTAATAGAACAGGCAAAGATATAATTGTGTCTCCTGCCTATTCTGTATTTAGAATAACAAGAAATGATATTATTCTTGATGAGTACCTTTTCATGGTTTTTAAGAAGGTTGATTTTGACAGATATGCAGCGTTTTGCACAGATTCTTCAGTTAGGGACGGATTAGAATGGAATAGATTTTTAGATATTGAATTAGATTTACCATCAGTTAAAGTTCAACAAAAAGTTGTTGATGTTTATCTTGCTATGGTAGCAAATCAAAAAGTCTATGAAAAAGGTCTCGATGATTTAAAAATAACTTATGAGGCGTATATAGAAAATTTAAGAAGAACAAGTGAACAAGTAAAAATTGGATCATATATTGAAAAAAGAGTTGAAAAGAATACTATTAGAATAGATATTGTGAAAGGCATAAGTAAAGACGGATTCATAAACCCTAATCAGAGTTCAAGCGATGATTTATCAAGTTATAAACTTGTAAAAAAAGGAGATTTTGTCTTTAGTCCGCCACGTATTAATATTGGATCAATAGGATTATGGAATGAAGATTACGACTGTGTTTGTTCACCAATCTATGAGGTTTTTTATTGTTCAAGTGAAAAACTAATTAACGAATATTTATTTATTTGGTTAAAAAGAGATGAATTTTTTAGATATACTGGATTTCATTCAATTGCTAGCGTAAGAAATAACTTTGATTTTGATATGCTATCAGAATTAGAAATACCTATTCCAAAACTAAGCATTCAAAAATCTATAGTTAGCGTATATAGAGCATATCAGGAACGAAAAAAAATTAATGACGAACTTAAGAAAAAAATCAATGAAATTTGTTCAGTATTGATAAAAGGGAGTATTGATTTGAATTAGTAATAGATGCATTAACAATTTTAATTCTAAGGGGGATTTATAATGTCCAATTTCACAGAAAATATACTTGAACAAGCTATAATCGACTTGTTTAGAAAGCAAGACTATGAATACTCTTTTGGTCCTAATTTACATAGGAGAACAAAAGACATTCTTTTTCTTGATGATTTTAAATCATATTTAAATGACAAATATAACAACTCCCTTACCGGAAACGAAATTCAAAAAATAATCAATGAGATTTCTTTTATTTCTTCTAATCCTTTATTTGAAGGTAATAGAGAAGTTTTCAACAAGATTAACAATGGCTTTAGCATCTATCGAGATGATTCTACTCTGCCCAATTTGTTTGTCGAGCTAATTGATTTCAAGACATTCAGCAATAATAAGTTTAGAATTATCAATCAATATGAAATAGAGGATTTAGAACTTAGAATTCCGGATATATTAGTATTTATCAATGGTATACCTGTTTCAATCATAGAAGTAAAAACTGCTAAAGATGAATCTGTAACAATACATGATGCTTGGGAACAAATCCATCTTAGATATACAAGAAGTATTCCAGAAGCACTAAAGTACTCTTTTGTTTCAATGATAACAGATGGTATCAATACTAAATTAGGGACGATATTTACTCCTTACGAGTTTTATTATGCCTGGAAAAAAGAAGAGGATATTGATGCTGAACAGGAAGGAATCAAATCACTTGTTTCAGCTATTGATGGTTTTTATAGAAAAGATCGTTTTATAGAAATCCTGCATGATTTTATTATCTATCCAGATAAAGGAACTAAAGATCAATATCCAATAATCTGTCGTTATCCACAATATTTTGCTACTAACAAATTATTAGATAGTATAAGACTACACATGAAACCACATGGAGATGGAAAAGGCGGAACGTATTTTGCTGCTACTGGCAGTGGGAAAACGTATACAATGCTTTTCTTGGCTAGAAAACTAGTTAAAACACACAGTGGGGAATTTAAAAATCCAACAGTTGTTGTAATTGTTGACAGAGAAGATCTTGATAGTCAAACAACGGATAGATTTGCTTCATCTAAAAAGTATTTAAATGATAGTGAAAATGTTAGAAGTATTGATAGTAGAACGGATTTAAAAGATACACTTTCATCAACTCAAAGCGGTGGTGTATTCATTACTACAGTTCAAAAGTTTGCTGAAGATACAGGCATGTTATCTGATAGAACTAATATTATTTGCATTTCAGATGAAGCCCATCGTTCGCAAATCAATTTAGGACCTAAAGTGAAAGTATCTGTAT
>JAQUZK010000196.1 GCA_028691335.1 Candidatus Izemoplasmatales bacterium | reverse complement strand
ATGCCAATTATGATGATTGACTATTCAAGCGATATCTTGATAATTGATAAAGCAATGGAAGTGATTATTGATTTTAATAAGTCTTACATTTAGATATCTAAAGATTTATACTCTATTGGTTTGAGTTTAAAAAACTAATGCGGTTGTGGCGAAATGGTAGACGCGCTGTCTTCAGACGGCAGTGTCTTTATGATGTGTGGGTTCAAATCCCATCAACCGCACCACGATGATTATACCAAGTTGCTTTATAGTGTTTAAGTCATAAATATTGACGGTTAAAGCGTTCTAACATAAAGCAACTTTTTCTATTATTTAGGGTAAAATGAGTGATTTTTCATTTATTTTACTCTTTTTTTATGTTTTTTTATTTTTAAATACATTTTATATAAAGCGATATTAAATAATGGAATTTCAAAGAGTCCGTATAAAACAAGCTAAACATTTGATATAATACATTTAAGATTAGTAATTATATCCTCTTTTTTTAACTTAATGGGGGATATATGTCCTGTTTTTTCATAGCAGAGCACTACAGCTTCTGTAAGTTGCACTATTCTAACACCCGATATGGAAACTCATCTAGAAGAAAGGTCAGACCTTAATCAAGATTACATTGATGCTTACATACAGGATGAAAAATTTAATTATCATTTATTTGAAGATGATGTAGATAATTCCTGGAACTAGCTGTCACCTGGTCAAAGTATTTATCATAGAATAGGTGAAGGTAATGAAGAAAATTTAAAATATGTCCACATTGATAAGCATGATGAAATTGTTTTGAGATCTATAGGGAGTAATAAGTATAAACTGGTGGGTGATAAGATTAATGGAGGGACATATAATTATGGAACAAAGTTGGTATACTCACTTTTTTTCAGATATGTTACCGTACTATTTTTGGGGAAACTAGAGGTGTATATTTATGAGGAAAAAAATCATGATATTTATTTTAATTTTTATATCAACAACAGTATTAGGCTATTTTGCACTATACCCTACCAATCTTATGAAGAGTATAGATAACGAAAATGAGTCAGCGATTAAATTTCATCTAAAATTACATGGTGGTATAAACAGATTAAACTACCCCAAGATAGGTGTTTTTGAGAATTATACATATCATACTCCTTTTTCATATGCTTGTAGTGTAGGTGCAAGTCCTCAAATATTAGAGTTATTAATCGAATCTGGTGCTAAAATGGAAGGAGATGACTGGCATTTCAGCGGTATGTATTATTTATTAACTATAAATAACCAAAATAATCTTGAAAACATAGAGTTACTATTAGATAATGGTTTTAACCCAAATTATATCGAATATTATCAACAAAGATTACTAGAGTTGTCAATTAGTCCAATGCGAGGAGAAATTGAATATGACTTGTTGCTTCATTTCAACATATATGAACTTTTAGTTGAAAGAGGTGCAACCCAGATTAGTTCTGATATTTTTGAAATTATTGAAGTTTCAAACGGTTTAATTCTAGAGTCTCATATTGAAAATAAAAACTTGGATTTAGATGTTCAAAATTCAGATGGACAAACGGCATTAATGATTGTTTCAGGAGCTAACTCTGAGTTAATCAATGAAGAAATGGTTAGACCGCTGATTAATGCAGGTGCTGATAAGACAATCATTGATTCAAATGGGAAAACCGCTTTAGACTATGCATTAAACAGCGGGAATCAGATTATTGTTGATATATTAACAGAGTAGTGATGTGCATGGTATGCCTGCTACTAATAGGAAAAATATAGAAATGAGTATGAATATAATATTTGATTTGATTGCAATTTGCGCAAACGAAGAAAGGAAACAGTGACACGAATGATTAAAGTTAACTATAAGTCTTTTTCAAATTATACTTTATTAATTTTAGTTACTTTATGTATTTTTTTATCTACCCACATTGTAGTAGGTAGGTGTTTAAATTCAGATAACGAAGTAATTTGTGCTGTAATTGTATTTATTCTATTTTCACTTGTAATTGCGTTAACCTTTGCTCTACAAGCTATATTTTTTTACATGCGTAATTATCAACTTATGAGAGACGAAAAATCAAGCGAAATGTATGCTCAAAAATCAATTCCTGTTTCAATATCATTCAGTGAATTTGAGAATAGATTAAAGAAATTTATCATGAAACATAGTGACAATGATAATATACTCTTTCGATATCAACCTATGGTTATGGATGTGACGCCTAGAAGCAAAAAAATAGATATAATTTTCCAAAAAGGTCAAATAAATAGAAAATCCACCTTTGAGAAGCAATCTGATAGATATATAATAGAATTATATTCTGATATCACAGAAGATATATCACTTGATATATTGAAATCAAAAAATTTAGATGGTGTAATTATACACAAAAACAGAAGGATAGAATTGATTCTAAAATTAAAAACTAGAAGCTTAAATAAACGTAAAAACGCAAGTATTTTTTATCGTTTCCTTTATCGTATTAAAAAGTGTTCTGGATTAATACTAATTGGTGATTTTATTTCAATTTTTAGATTGATAAGCCAAATTTCCAGATAATTGAATTTTCCTTTTGCTATTTTTAGTTTGGTTATAGAAGAGAAGTGATTTACTTGAATGTGTTTTAGTCTATTAAATAGACGGTTGAATATTGGATTGCTATGGTTTTTGAACAGTGAGTTATGATACTATAAGCATATTAATTGATAATAGGATTCAAGATGTTTAGTCTTGAATCCTATTTAATTAAAACAAAGAGATGTTACTCAAAAAATATGCTTATGATTTCTATGTATTTAGGAGAGTATTTTAGACATTTTGTATGTTGTCTTAATAAATTTTAATATTGAATTTAAGGGAAAAGATAGCAAAAGACAAATCCCCTAGTCTTAGTTTACGAAAGCAACTCCATATGAAAACATACAACTTTCCATACGAAACAGAGTAAAACTCCGTATGAAAATAGTGATTTTGGAGTAAAACTCCGTAATGAC
>JAQUZK010000195.1 GCA_028691335.1 Candidatus Izemoplasmatales bacterium | reverse complement strand
TAACGCCTTCTTTTATCACTAGCTTCACTAAAATCATTTAAACTAAATAAGTCACCCAATAAATATAAAGAATATAACACATTAACATCCTGACTTAATGGATTTTCAATATATTCTAATAATAAATCCCTTATATCCAAATATTGTTTATCCTTTTTTCTCTTAGGCATTTTTTCTTCTTGTGTTTGATCATATAATAACTGCGCTAACTTGTATTTAGCACCTACATTTCCATTAACAATAGCTTTTTCAAAAAATTTTACAGCACTATCAAAAGACCTATTTTGTCCAATACCTTTATCCGAAAAAATTCCTAACCAATAAAATGCAGCAGCCGAATTTTTCTCACTAGCTCTTGTCATAAACTGAAGTGCTAATGTATCGTTAGCATTCTTAATTTGTTTTCTATAATGTAAAAGTCCTAGATTAATTAAAGCATCTTCTTCATTATCCTTAGCTGCTTCCAAATAATAATCCCTAGCTCGATTATAATCAACTTCTACTCCTTTACCAAGTCGGTACATATCTCCTAAAGCATTCTTAGCTTTAGAAGATCCTCGATTAGAAGCTATTTCTAAATAATTCTGTGCTCTTTCTAAATCACAAGTTACTCCGTAGCCATATAAATATGATAATCCCATTCCTAAATAGCCATCCACATGGTCGAGTCCATGTAAGACTTTGAAATACTTAATTGATTTATCAAAATTAACACCAACAACCTCAGTACCATTATAATAATCAAAAGCACATCGTCTTAATGCATCAACGTCATCTAAACCGGCCAAAATTTCGTCATAGAAAAACCACATTTTCATTCTTGTTAAATCACTTTTTTTCTTTAAATAAGAATGCGGTAACCGATATAATTCTTTTAGGTAATTTATCGCATTCACATTATTGTTTGTCGCAGCCTTATCTAAGTAGAAAAAAGCAGCTTCATCATCTTTTTTAATCTTTTTACCATTTATCAACAAATGACCTAGCTGATACATACCCTCAGTATGGTTGCTTTGAGCACTAGAATCAAATAATTCATATGCTTTTTCTTCTGACTTTTTACAACCAATTCCCAATAAATAAAACTGTCCTAATTGATGATAAGCATCTACCTCATTTAGTTTTACTGCTGATTCTAAATACTTAAATGCTTTTTTCTTATTTTTCTTAACACCGATTCCATTTAAAAACATATCAGAAAGTTTAATAAAAGCTAAACTATAGTCTAATTCAGCACTTTTTTGATAATAAACTAAAGCTTGTTTACCATTTTGTTTTTCTAAAAAATATTTTCCAACATTCGCTAAACCAACTGGATTATTTTGATCTGCGGCACGTTTATAATATGTAAAAGCAACCTCAATATTTTTATCAACACCATTCCCGTAAAAATATTGATCGCCTATCTCATTCAATTCTTTAGGTGTCATTAGATTAGTCATCACTAATACCCCCTAATCTCCAGTAGAAAATTTTTAGCTACTTCATGTCCAGATTCACTAGCTTTTAAATAATAACTAGCTGCCTTAGGATAAGAAGAATCTACTCCTTCGCCCAACTCATATGATAACCCTAATAAATAGTAAATTTCAGGTTCTTTACTAAATTCATATTTCTTCAAGATTTCGAAAGATTTAAAATAATCTTGATCAAACTCTAAACCATCATGATAAATCTTATACAACAAAACCATTGCTTGTAAACAATTTTCTAAAGCAGCTGCTTCAAGATATGGTACTGCTTCTTCAACTCTTCTTTTTTTAACTAAAGCTTCTCCTTGAGAAAAAACTTCTTCGGTTGTTCTTACATCAGTTTTACTTTTAGTCCCTAATATTCTAAAATGATTCATTGCCTCAATTGAACCTGCTAATAAAGCTTTATTTAACCACTTATAAGCGTTATTCAAATCCTTTTTCAAACCTTCACCACTTAAATAAAAAGCACCTATTTTATACATTGCAAAAGGATTATTGTTTTTTTGCAGCTCATTATATATTTTAATAGCTTCTACAACATTCTTTTCTACATATTTACCATACTCATAAAAATTTGCAAGTCTTAATTTTGCATTTTCGCTCTTATAAGCTGCTTGATATAATTTATATGCTTGTTCGTAGTTCTTAATGATCCCACGACCTTCTTCATACATTCTACCAAGCATGTAGATGCCTTCCTCATAAAGTCCTTCCCATGCTTGTTTAAAATATGAAAAAGCTAAATTATCATCAATATCTACATAAAAACCATAATAATACATTAAACCTAAATAATAAGCTGCCTCAGGAGAATCTTTTACACTCTTTTTAAAAAGTGTGTAAGCCTCTTTATAATTTTTAGCAACATAAGATTCAATTGCTTTTAAAGTCATATCAACTCTAGCCATGTTCTAACTCATCTCCCTTTATCCTAGTATATCATAGATGAACTTCTTTAAACCTTTTATCAATTAAAGAATATAATAATAATTTTATAGGTTTATTTATTTTCTTATTTAAGTACTTAAAATAGCCCAACAACTGTTTTTCATAAGCTTCATCTTCGATTGATTTTAGCTTATAATCAATAGTTATAACTTGATTATCAGCTATAATCAATAAATCTATTATACCGCGATATATTACATTACCTGTTTCTTCATAAAACTCATACTCTTGATAAAACTTTGGGTTACTTAATTTTTTAAAATAATCACTATTAACTAGATATAAAATACTTTCTTTTAAACTATCAGGAAAATTTTTAATCGAGTAATCTATATTTTTAAAGTCAACATTTTCCATTAAATGATGAATATGGTTACCTGATTCAATCATTCGAATCTCATCATCCTCTAATAAGTTTAACATTTCTTTTGAATACCTAACAGTTTCACTTTCTAACATATCAAAATCCAAAGATTTCATTTTAACTGTTTCTTGAGAAATTAGCAAATCCTTTTTCTTTGAATCAATATTTTCAATCTTAAAATCTGTAAAATCTATTCTATCAAAATCTAT
>JAQUZK010000194.1 GCA_028691335.1 Candidatus Izemoplasmatales bacterium | reverse complement strand
GATTTAATAAAAGAATGATAAAACAAGATTTATTTCTTTTACTGGGTCTAAAGCTGTGGGTCAAGAAATTTATGAGAATGCAGCTAAAGTGCAAAAAGGTCAAATTTGGTTAAAAAGAGTTATAGCTGAAATGGGTGGAAAAGATGCTATTTTAGTTGATGATAACATCGATGTTGAATTAGCAGCTGATGCTATTGTTAAAAGTGCGTTTGGTTTCAGTGGCCAAAAATGTTCTGCTTGTTCAAGAGCTATTATTCATGAAAATGTTTATGATGAAGTAGTTAGACTTATTAAAGAGAAAACTGAAAAGATTAATGTGGGTAATCCTGAAGATTTTAATAATAACATGGGTCCAGTTAATGATTTATTAGCTTTCAAAAAGATTAATGAGTATATTGAAATCGGTAAAAAAGAAGGAAAACTTCTAACAGGTGGTACCTCAAGTGATGCAGTTGGATATTTTATTGATCTAACAGTATTTATTGATTTAGATCCTTCAGCAAGGGTAATGCAAGAAGAAATTTTTGGTCCAGTTTTGTCTGTAACAAAGGTTAAGTCTTTTAAAGAAGGTTTAGATGTTGTTAATGATACAGAGTATGGGTTGACTGGTGCTGTTATTTCAAATAGCAGAGAGCATCTTGAACTAGCTCGTCAAGATTTCCATGTTGGTAATCTTTACTTCAACCGTAAATGTACTGGAGCTATCGTAGGTTATCAACCTTTTGGTGGATTCAATATGAGCGGAACTGATTCTAAAGCAGGAGGGCCAGATTACCTAGTTCTTCATATGCAAGGGAAAACAATTTCAGAAGCATTATAATTATATTTTTAAAGAGTACACAAAAAGTGTGCTCTTTTTTAAGCATTACATTTGTTTCGGATTCGAAATAATGTTATAATTTGCTTAGTAGGAGGTACAAAAATGATTACAACTTTTAAAGCAACCGCAAAGAAATTAAGCGAAGGTATGCAAGTAGATACAGAATCAAGTGGATTTAGAATATTATTTGATGAACCAGAAAAGATGGGTGGAACTAATAAAGGTATTAATCCTATGAGTGCTATGCTGTCTGTACTTGGAGGATGTCAGGCTATTGTGGCTCAAATGTTTGCTAAACAGTTTAATATCGAGTTTTCAGAATTTCATTTAGAAATTGAAGGGGATATGGATATGGCAGGTATTATGCAAAAGAAGGACGTTAGACCTGGTTTCCAAGAGATTAGGTTTAAAATGCATTTTAAGTCTGATAATAGTATTGAAGACTTAGAAAAGTTTTCTGAGTTTATTGAAAAGAATTGTCCGATTAGCGATTCGCTAGCACATGGTGTAAGAATGGTTAATCAAGGTGTAGTAATAGACTAATAATATGGAGGAAGAAAAAATGGAATTTTTGGAAGCATTAAAAAACAGAAGATCAATTTATAATATAGATCGTAATATTAAAGTAAAAGAAGAAGAAATCATTAGTTTGGTAGAACAAGCTATGATTTATACTCCATCAGCCTTTAATTCTCAAAGTCAAAGAGCTGTATTGGTTTTTGGGGAACGTCATGAACAAGTTTGGGAAATGGTTAAACAAGCAATTAAGAAAATTGTTTCACCTGAAGATTTTAAAAATAGTGAAATTAAAATAAATAGTTTTAAAAAAGGTTATGGAACAGTTTTGTTCTTTGATGATAAGAGAACAACTGAAGGTTTAATGGAGAAATTTCCACTTTATAAAGAAAATTTCTATCGTTGGTCGATTGAACAAAACGGTATGGTTCAAAGTAATGTTTGGGTAGGTCTTGAGAGTATTGGAATTGGAGCTAGTTTGCAACATTACAATGAGTTGATTGAAAAAGATCTTAAAGAAGCGTTTAATATCGACGATTCTTGGCAACTAATTGCACAGATGCCTTTTGGAAATTTAGTGGAAGTTCCTGAAGAAAAAAATAAGATGGAAATTGAAAAACGATTTATTGTTTTAAGATAAAGCGTTTTCATAAAAAGTTTTAAATTTTCTTCTTTTAAAATCACTAAACTGTTGTTATAATGAATTTAAGTTAATATTTGGTCGTATATATTCGATAATATGGTTCGAACGTTTCTACCTTGTCTCCGTAAACGACAAGACTACGGCTATTCATTCTTTCATAGTGAAAACTTATTTTTATCTATGTTTGTATGCCTAGCCTTAGAGAAATCTAAGGCTTTTCTTATGGCCAGATATTACAAAAAATAAGGGAGGAAGAAAGTGAAAAAGTTTCAAGAAAGTTTAGACAAATTTTTTAAGATTAGTCAACGTGGTTCAACGATAACTAAAGAACTAATCGGTGGTTTAACGATTTTCCTAGCTATGGTTTATATTTTGCCAGTTAATGGGGGAATTTTATCAGCTACAGGTATGGATTTCGCAGCGGTTTTTGCCGCTACAGCAATAGCAGCAGCGATTGCTTCATTGATCATGGGGCTTTATGCTAACTACCCAGTTGGGCTTGCTTCAGGTATGGGGGTTAATGCGTTTTTCACTTATGTTGTTGTTAGAGAACTACAATTTACGTGGGAAGAGGCTTTGGCTGCTGTCTTAATTTCAGGTGTATTGTTTTGATTATCTCTGTAACTGGTATTAGAAAAAAAGTTATTAATGCTATACCTAATAACTTGAAATTATCAGTAGGGGCTGGTATTGGGTTTTTCATTGCTTTTTTAGGATTTAAAAATGCTGGTATTATTACTAGTCATCCAGATACTTTTGTTAAGTTAGGAAATTTGGGGCATGAAACTGTTTTATTAGCTATTTTTGGAGTATTATTAGTGTTTGTTTTGTACGCACTTAATAAAAAAATTAGTCGTTTTGCGATTATTATATCAATTGTAACGACTGGGTTATTAGGGGTTTTACTTGGAGTTATTTTCCCTGGGCTAGAAGCTACAATGCCTAGTATCGGTGGAAGTAATTTAGGAAGTATATCTAATGTCGGTCAAACATTTGGTAAGGCATTTGGCGCTATGGG
>JAQUZK010000015.1 GCA_028691335.1 Candidatus Izemoplasmatales bacterium | reverse complement strand
TTTTGTAGGATTTGATCTTTGAATAAAATATCTTTATATAATTTTTTATCAATTTTTGTTGTTAAATAAAAACCAACTTCTACAGAAAGGATTTGAATTTCAGTCTTATCATATTTTGAAACTGCTTCTAAAGCCTCTGTATACAAGAACACAACACGACTATTCATAGTTCTTATTTCTGCGTGATAAAGCTTTACATCAATAATGTTAACATTTCCGAGTTTTAAATAATTTTCTATTCTATCATATGCATCTTTATAATTTGAAGATATCGTATATGCTAAAGTCATTCTCGGTAATTCTATTTGTTGAATAAATAAATTCATTGTATCACTTCCCCATAATACTATTATACACTATCTTAATCATAAGTGAAATAATTAGTGGTGATGGTGGTGATGTCCGTCGTTATTTTCTTCAATATCTATTTCTTCACAACTAGGGTCTTCGCATTGATTATCGAAGAATTCAATTTGAATTGTTGAGTGAACTATTCCTATTTCCTTAAGTCTATCTTTTAATCTTTGTGTAGTTTTAGCAGCTTCAACTGTGTCTACTTTATGTGAGATTCTTGCATGAAACGTTATTATTGGAACATTGCCTTCTATTGACCATAGATGAACGTGATGTATGTTTCTTACATGTTCTTCTTGACTTAAGTTGGATATTATTTCGCTTATGTTATAACCTTTAGGTGCTTTTTCTAATAAAACTTCAAGAATAACTTTTAAGTGTTTCGCCACATGAGTCATTATGAATAAGCTGAAGAAAAGTGATAAAGCCGCATCTAAAAATCTTACATCAAAATAATGCATTAAAATCGCTCCAACCAAAAGTATTGTCCAACCGAAAACATCTTCTAGTAGATGCAACGAAATCACTTTTTCGTTAGCGCTTTTTCCTTTTGAAGCGTTAAAAGCAGCGGCACCATTTACAATAACTCCAAATATCGCAAAATAAATCATCAATTCAGCGTTGATTTCTTGAGGATTTAAAAGTCTTTTCACAGCTTCAATGATAATAATAATTGATCCGACAATAAGAATTATTGAAGTTAATAATCCACCTAATAAAGAAAACCTATAGTATCCGAAAGTATACTTATAATCAGCTGCTTGCTTAGACTTCTTTTCAAGATAAATAGCAACCCCCATAGAAATAGAATCACCTAAATCATGGATTGAATCGGATATTAAAGCGATTGAATTTGTTATTATTCCTCCAACAAATTCAAAGATAGTAAAAACGAAATTTAAGATAAAGGATATTAACATTCTTTTTTCAGACTTCATTATTTAACCTCCAAAACAACTTTATTACGGTTTTCTACCGCAGCTATCACTATGAAGAATAAAATCATGAATTGTGGCATAAAATACACAACATCAATAAGGCCATGAATATTAGCACCTAAAATCGCGATAAAAAGTATTGATGTTTCAACATTAATTTTCTTAATAAAAACTCTAGCAATATTAATAAACTGCCAAAACAAAGCAACAAGTCCAACTACTCCCATGCTGACAGCGGTATGAATGATAGTGTTGTGATAATGAGAGAAATAATTATCGTTGATAATGCGAGCATATAGTCCTACACCTAATATAGGGTTTTGTTTGAACTTCTCAATACCTTCTAACCATATTTCATATCTTCCGGTATCATCAAAAGCTCTATCTAACAGCCTTTCATAAATGGTTACGAAATAATTTTGTTTAACAATAACTACTACAGCTAATACAATTAATCCTGAAATGACATTTAATGTCATTTTTCTTTTATTTTCATAGCCATGGAAAAGATAAATTATTAAAAATCCTAGTATACCTACAAAAGTTAAAATACCACCTCTTGATAAGGTAAATAGCAAGGCAACCATTTCAAGTACAGCTAGAATAACCCAAAAAACATGAAATTTATATTTTTTAACAAAATAAAACATTGCAGGTATAAACATTAAAAGGTAAGTCGCAATAAAATTAGATAGCCCCCATCCCAAGTCGATTCTCTTGTGCTCGAGAGCATAAACAACATCATCAACATGCAGATAATATAGTAAAACTTGGACTGATATCATAACTCCTAATATTGCGAATAGTCTTATTAAAAATTGAAGATTGTCTCCTGTCATTGAACTTCTAAAAAAGAAATATATAAAAAGATAAAACAATCCTACCATAATATAAAACAAGTAGTTAATATCAATTATTTCCATGTTTAACATAGATAAAAGCATACCAGCAAACATCAACATTAAAGGTAAAAGCAACATTCCTTGGAAAAACTTAGGTTTAAATCTAATAATATTTATAATAAAACCAATGAGTAATAATACCGGAATTACATAGAGATATCCCGGTATTGAATCCATTGACCATTCAGCTTTAGTTTTACTAATCATAAATAGCATATTTAACAAAAAAGGCAATATTGTTATCGAATTTTTTTCTATCAATAAAAGCGCGAATATTATCCCCCCATAAATAGGCATTCCGATATGTTCCAATCTGAAATACCAAATTACTGTGGTAATAATACTTAAAATTATTAAATAAGCAATACTCTTGAAAAATTTATGTTCCATCATTTTAGTCACCGATATAATTATACTCTATCTATTGTAAAATTTACATAACAAACAAAAAAATTTTATTTCTTATAAATCATTCGATCATACACATGGACAAATCCCATTTTTTTATACAGTTTTTTTGCACTTTTATTATCAAGATCTACATGTAAAGATATATTTCCATTAGTAAGATTTACAGCTTCTTTAATCAGTTCAGTCCCTATCCCTCTACCTTTACTATCTTTATTTATGCCAATATATGCTAAATGATATCTAGGAATAAATCTTTTAATTTTTAAATCAACAACTATACAAACTCCATCAATTTTCTCTTCTTTTGAAGCTACTAAAACATATCCATCCTTCATTGCCATTTCAATGGCTTCAAGAGCTTCCTCTTTGCTATCTCTATAATCTCCAAGATAATTATTTACATAAGAAAGTAGCTTTTCTTTATCTATTTCCGAATAGTCTTTAATTTCTCGGATTTTGACTCTACTTCTTGCTTGGTCTAATACTATAATATGTCTACCTTCAAGTATTCTTCCTAGCTTGTGCTGTTTTAAAAAACCAGCAAAAGCTACAACATCTTTATACTTAACTTTAAGATGCTCTTGCTTTTGTAATAAATTAGATGCTTCATCTAGTAAATCCTTTTCTACAGAAACATATTGATTATTTAGAGTTACTGTTTCATTTTCATCTGCACCGATAATTTCTGGTATTTTACTGGAATTTTCTAAGTGAGCCTTTAAAAATATGTTTTGATAAGCTTGAAGTGTCTCAATACTATCATTATTGTAAAAATAATTGTCAATATCCCCGGGATATCTTTGATATATTTCTTGAGCGATAGTTTCGTTTGCGATAATCGAAAACTGTATGTAATCAGCTGGTGTAACTAAAAAAGCATTTGTCCTTGCAGCTAAGCTTATTAGTAACTCCTCTTTATCTTTTGCCTTTACACCTGACATATCCACTAATTGAGAGCTTTCTAATAATTTTTCTTTCCAAGATTCTTTCTTTTCTTTCGGAACAAATAACATTATATTTTCAATCGTACTACAATGCTTCAAAGACTTAAGTAAATTCTTATCTCCATTAATAACCAAAGCTTCTTTTCCTCTTGCCTTTACTGCTTTTAATATTACATTAGCAATCCTATCTGCTTTACTACCTGTAGGATTATTCCCTTCTAATTTTAAGTATATTTTCTTTACACCTAGAGCTTTCTCGATATTAACTGCTCTTAACAATGGTGTTTTTCCTATATTCTTCATTTTTATCCTCCTTTTTATATAAAAGCGATGACCAAAGCCATCGCTTTATTATAACATAAAACAGGAAAAAATTAAAATCACTAGGTTCAATCTCGTAGTCGTTTTTCTCCTTCTAGTTCTTTAAATTTGGTGATATTTTGACTCACTTCTAACACGCCTTTATAATTACCATCTTCATCCCTTACTGCGTAATATGCAATATATAATGTATCACCTTTAAAATTAATCCAAAAGTCTTCATAGTCTTTGATATTATTTTTAAAGTCTTCTATAATTCCTTCGACAATATGGACAGACTTAGGGGGATGACAATTTTTAACAAGTCTTCCAATTACAGCTGGTGTTCTAGGAAAATGTCTTTTTTTACTGTCATTATAGTAAAGAACTTTATCAAACTCATCCACATAAGTAATATCAAAAGGCAAATGATTTAACATCAAAATAAGTTGCTTAATACTCATTTGACCAGTTTTACTAACAAACTTATTATCCAATGAATTTAGGTTATTTTCTTTGTTTTCAATTCTTTCTAACTTTTTATTGCTGAAAACAAATCCAAGATTTATACATTCATTATACATTTTGTCCAGGACATCAACTTCTAACAACTGACTCATTACTGGCAACAATATTATTTCTTCCTTTTGATTAATTCCAAAGATTAAGTAATGGTAATTTCCTATAACCTTGATTAACTCATCCTCTTCAGTAAAATCATCTTTTATCATGGATATGATGTGTTTTAATAAAGTTTCAGAATCATCGTGTAATTCCCACAATACCTCTAAAGGTTTCTTAGAAGGAGCTACTTTTTCCATTTCGGAAAAAATTATATTTTGAAACTTTTCAAACTTAAGCTTAAAATCAAAACATCTTTCAAAAATTTTTAACAACTCTTCTCTATTATTAAGAATCAATCCTCGTTGATATAATGGCTTTATTTTGGCTAAATGATTTTCAATCCTTTTTGATTCCGAAAGTAACTCTTTAAAGATTGGATGAGGATTATTTATTCTAAACTTGGTTATACCTTTATGAAAAACATTTACAAATCGGTTAGCTGAATCTTTTATTTCGGATATTGAAAGCGAGGTATCATCTCGATAAAAATCTAGGTAGAAAATATCTATTGGATTTAATTCAAGTATATCCTTTTCATATTTTTTATACACACTGACTTTTTCAAATGTGTCTTTTATATCTAGCAGTTCCTTCATGAAAGAATTAATTCTATTTACTCTTGATGCATTATATTTAAAAACTTCCATTGTTATCCTCCTTATTAGAATTTTGTTTTCTTTTAATCATAAGGTAATCAATAATAAATAATATGTAACCTATCATTAAGACAAATGCAAAAACTAAGAAGAAATAACCTATACCATATTCTTTAAAGTCCAAAAAGAAATAAGGATAATTACTTTGATAAGTTTCTCCGTTATAATCTCCGCCAAGAGCTACAAATACTATTGTAAAAACCCAATATATTAGTGGAAATAATAACCAATAAAAAGGATCAAACTTTTGAATTTTACCATGTTCTTCCAAGAATATAAAATCTATAAAAACTAAAATAGGTGTCAAAACATGAACTAGAAAATCAGAAAAAGTATTTGGATTATAATCAAAATCGCCAACATATGGTCTTAACATTAAATTAAACACCAGTCCTGTAAGAACAATAGCTACAACTATTTGATTTTTAATTATCTTAAAAGTTCTTGAGTTTGAATTGATAAAAAAAGCTACTAGATAAATTGTACCTACAAGAACGTTTGATTGAGAAGTGAAATATGTTAGTCTAGCAAATGGTTCATCTGAGGGAATTGAATTTAATAAAAAACCTCCGAAAGCAATGATAATAATTGATACTCTAAAAAATAAAACAATATTTTTTTTGTTAATCATTATAAAAATGTCCTCTCAAAATATAGTGTTATAAAGCGCTTTAACTGTTAAAAAAATAAATTAGATACAACAAATCAGTACTCATAATTTGTATAAATCATAAATATGGTAATATTATTAAAACTTAAATGATGAACATTAATTTTGTTTATCATTATAAATATTATATCATTTTTTATTATCACTTCAAATGCTTTATTGATAAAACTCATTTTTTATTTTTCTCTATTTTAAGCGATTAAACCACTGAAAGAGTAGTAAAAAACAATATTTATTTCTTGTGTTATTATTCTTATAATGCTATAATATTACTTGTGATATTTATGCAAATAGATATATGTATTTTCAAGTTTTAAATGAGGTAGATTTTATGGAGATTTTTCAAGCAATTATTACTAATGTGGTTCTGCTATTCGGCTTAGTATTCATCATGAATCTATCCAACAATAAGCCGGAACAAAAAAAATTAGTAACCAAAATTATTTTCGGTGTTTTCATCGGTATCATTACCATCATGGTAATGATTAACGCTTGGGAAATGAACACAGGAGCTATTTTTGATACAAGATCTGTATTGATAAGTGTAGCTTCACTTTTCTTTTCTACAATTTCGGCTTCAATCGCTACTATTATAGCGATTATATATAGAATATCAATTGGTGGCGAAGGGGTTTATGCAGGTGTACTAACCTTGTTCTTCGCTTTTTCTATTGGTTTCTTGTGGAAAAATTTCTTTATGAAAAAAGTTAAGATTAATAAGTACTTATCAATATATCTCTTCGGCCTCTTGGTACATGTTTTTATGATGTTGTCGCAACTAACTTTCCCATATCCAAAGAATATTGAGGTTTTAATCTCAGTTGGTCCAATAGTAATTTTAGTCTATCCTATAGCAGTACTCTTGCTATCAATGGCTATTATAAATCATAATCAAAGAATATTGTCTCAAGAAATCATTCATATAAATGAAGAAAAATATAAAACCCTCTTTGAAAACAGTAAGCTCGGAATTATTCAGTATAATTTAGATGGAATTATTGAATTAACAAATGATGCTTTTTGCGAGATTATTGGAGTACCTCGAAACGAAACTGTTGGCTATAATATGGCAAAATTGCCAGACTTAGGTGTAGTTGATGCAGTTAAAAAATCATTGTCAGGTGAAGTTATAATTTATGAAGATTATGATGTTAAGTATCTTTCTGATAAAACAATATCAGGAAGAATTCAATTTTCACCAATATATAATGATGATGAAGTGATTGGTGGAATTGGTATCATTGAAGATCTAAAAGAACAAAAAGAGCTTAAAAAGAATATTGAAATATTAAGAAAACAAGATATTTTAACAAAACTGTACAATAGAGCTGCTTTTGACGAATTTATTTTCACAAAGACAAGTGAAGCAGATTATCCGATAACTATAGCCACTTGTGATATCAACACATTTCAAGTAATAAACACTTCTTTTGGCTATGATGTTGGAAACGAAGTTTTAATAGAAATATCTAATATTTTAATTGAGCATGCACAAGAGAACGCTAATTTTCACCCTTATAGAATTGGTGGAGATGAATTTGCAGTTATCATGTTAAACACTTCAAAATCTGATGGTGACAAAATTATTTCTAAAATTCAAGAAAAGATTAATGATATTTCAAAGTTTGACTTCAACATATGTATCAGTTGCGGAGTTAACACAACTTACTCATCAATTACCTCTATTACCGATGCTTTTAATAACGCACTATCTAATATGATGTCTAATAAGATATATGATGGTTCTAGTATTTCCATTAAAACCATCGATGTAATTATGAACACCTTATTTGAAAAGAATAAAAGAGAAAGAATGCATTCAGAAAGAGTAAGCAAAATATCACGTCGCATTGCGGAGTTATATAGTTTAGGAACTGCATTTACTAATAGAACTGAACTAGCTGGAAAACTACATGATATTGGAAAAATTACCATATCTGAAGAAATACTTGATAAACCTGGAAAACTATCAGATCCAGAATGGCAAAAAATTAGAAAACATCCTGAAACTAGTTTCAAAATTCTCTCTACTGTTTCTGAATATTTAGATGTGGCTAATGTTGTTTTATCTCACCATGAAAGATATGATGGTTTAGGTTATCCAAGAGGACTCAAAGAACATAAAATCCCTCTAGAAGCAAGAATAATTAGTGTGGCTGATTCTTTTGACGCAATGACTGTTTCTAGACCGTATAGAACAGCGATGAATATTGATGAAGCTGTTGAAGAAATAAAGAAAAACTCAGGAACACAGTTTGATCCTATGGTTGTTGATAAGTTCCTTATAATGTATGCTAACAACGAACTTTAAAATCTTGAAATCAATTAAAAACAGCTTAAAATTAAGCTGTTTTTTTTATAAGTATTTAGTTATCTCATTAACAGCTATCGCACCATCACTTACAGCTGTAACTATTTGACGAAGATTCTTGACTCTGATATCTCCAGCAGCGTAAACGCCTTTAATATTAGTTTGTAAAAGTTCATCAGTAATAATCCACGAGCCTTCATCCAGTTTAACTTCATCTTTTAAAAAATCCACATTTGGTGAATGACCAATTCCAATAAAGATTCCACTAATCGCAAGATTTTCAATAACTTGGGTTTCTTTGTTCTTAATAATCACGTTCTCTACGAAGTTTTCACCGGTAATGTCTTCAACAATGGAATTCCACTTCACTTCTACATTAGGAAGTTTAAACATTCTTTCTTGAAGAGATTTCACAGCTCTTAGTTCATCGCGACGATGAATTAGATATACTTTAGAACACATTCTTGATAAATAAATAGCATCTTCTACAGCTACATCTCCACCACCAACGACAGCTACAACTTTATTTTTATAAAGAAAACCGTCACACGTAGCACAATAACTAACACCTGATCCGCTTAAGCGACTTTCACCTTTTACTCCTAATTTTCTAGGACTAGCACCACTAGCTATAATAACTGTTTTTGTATAATAAGTATTTGTTTCAGTCACTATCTTTTTAATATCTTTTGAGAAATCTACATTTTCAGCTGGATCCGATATGATTTTAACACCTAAATCTTCAGCGTGCTTAACCATATTATTAGCTAATTCCATACCGCTTAATCGATTAACTCCTAAATAATTTTCTACTTCAAATGTGTTTGCTATTTCACCACCAGGTAGCCATTTCTCTAATATAACAAAATCTAGCATAGCTCTTTTTGCATATATAGCTGCACTAAGTCCTGCTGGGCCAGCACCTAAAATCACTAAATCATATACATGTTCCAAAATAATCACCTCTAAAATTTTTATAACTCACTAAATATTATACATTATCTTAGAACTTATTAACATAATATTTTCTCTATAGATTAAAGAACTTTTATGTACTTGGCAAAATACCAATGTTTTACTAAAAACAATACTATTAATATTGTTTTTAGATAATTATTATCTAAAGAAAGAAACACTATTAATAAAATTATGTCAACACTAATAAGTAAAGTCCACTTTCTTTTTCTAGTCATGGTTTTATTTTCGATAAAATCTTGTAAAAATCTTTGATATAGACGGCTACTTGTAAATTTTTCATTGATTCTATCAGAAGATTTAGAAAACATAACTGTTCCTAATAAGAAAAGTGGTGTTGTAGGTAAAACAGGTAGAATAATCCCGATTATGCCTAACCCAACTGATAAGAAGCCCAAGGTTAAGAATAGAATTTTCATTTATTCTCAACTAACCTCTTTTCTCCAGTAATTTCTTGAATTGGTTTAATGTCTTCAGTGACTTCTAATGTTCCTATATATTGACCATTTTTATCTCGTATAGCATAGTATCTAATTAGAACGTACATATTTTTCATTTTAATCCAAAAATCTTCGTGATCTTTTTCTCCACTTTTGAAACTATTGATAATATCTTCAACAACATGAACACTCTTAGGTGGATGGCATAAGGTTACATGTCTACCGATAATTGTGATTGGTCTTTCAAAGATTCTTTCTTTACCTTGAGTAAAATACTTCACATATCCTTCTTTGTCAATAAAGGTCATATCAAATGGAAGAGTATTAAAAATCGCGTTAATTTCTTCTGGATTTAGTTTACCAGCATCAAATTTAACTTCTCCATCAAACACTTCCTCTTCTTCTTGAGGTTTCTCTTCTTTCTTCCATGATTCTTTTGGTTTCTCTAAAAAGTATCCAATTTCATCACTACCTTGATCAGCCATAATCCAATCATAAAAGCTCATGGTGTCTACTAATTTTGGCAAAAGAATATTTTCTTCTTTAATAACCATATCTTTTACTCTTTCAATAGCTGATTTGAATGCTTTTATTGCCTCATCTAAGTTTAAATCTTCAGAATCTAGCATGTTCTTTACATTTTTAAGTTCTTGTCGAATTTCATCATCAACTCCCCACATTACTTTTGGTATTGAAGAAATTCCTTTCTTTTCTAAAGCAGGGAAAAACAGATACTCTTTTCTAGCGTAATGGTTATTAATATTTAAAAGTCTTTCAACACCTATTCGTAACATAAGATGTGCTGATTTGTCAAATCTTTCAAAATAAACTTCTATCTCATCTTTTATTAGAGCAAGTATTTCCTTGTTTTCGTCAGAAAATACTTTAGCAGGATGTCCTGGTATTTGAGTAATATCTTTAGGTTTATGGATATCAGTAATACTTTGATTAAAAACAGCCGCATGTACATCACAGAGGCTTTGAATTTCTTCTATTTGCATACCTTCATCGACCAAATTTTGTTCGAGAGCTACTATTTCTTCCGTGGTAATTTCTTTAAAATCTTTAACAAATTCTTTCTTAGCTTCATCCAATGGCATACCGCTATGGATTTTTTTAATTAACAATTTTAATTTGTCTTGTCTTTCTTTAGATACATTATTTATAAGTTCACTCATAAAAAATACCTCCTATATCATTATTATAACAAAAGGAGGCATTTTTTTCTGTGATTCAAATCACATATTTTAAAATATATTTATTATTTTTATACCAAATTATATCTTCTTTTTGGAGTTTCGAAAGCACTCTAGAAAGAGTTTCTCTTCTTATTCCAATTATATTGGCTAATACTGTTTTCGAAAAAGGAAGATCTAATATTTGTTGAGAATCATCAATGTATCCAAATTTTTCAAAGAGTATTTTTAGTGTGTTAATAACTCTTTCCTTAACATCAATATTAGCAGACTGAATTAGATAGTCTTTAAACAAATTAGATCTAGTAACGGCACAATTTAAACATCTTTCTTTAAAACTATCACATTTCTGATATGCATTTATTACTTCATTTCTTGATATTTTTTTTACTACGATCTTTGTTATTGCGATTGCTGTAGCTAAATAATTTTCTTTATTTTGCAGTACTCCCAATAAAGCTAAATAGTCCCCAGGTCCTAAAATTCCAATGATTTTTTCGTCACCATTTTCTAAATATCTAACCATTTTTACATATCCATCATTTATATGATAAATACTATCTAACTTTTGTCCTAAAGAAAAAACAATTTCATTAGTCGTGTATGATACATTTTCACCGTTTAAATAATCGTACTTACAGTTTTTACATAATTTTTCCATAACTCTTCTTCCTTCATTACTATTATACAATAATATTTTAAGTTTCCTTGTTTATATGAAAGAAAATGTTGGTTGTATATAGTTTTATTTAAACATCATATTGAAAAAAATATGAGGATGAATTGTCAACCTCAAATCTTATCATTTTTAATATTTTCTAATAATTGTGTTAATGTTCCGTTGTTAAATTGATTGATATCAATATTATTTTTATTGTTTAGACAATCAGTGACTAAGAATGTATTTATACCTAACCCTTTTGCGACCATATCCTCTAAAGCATCATTACCAATCATAATAGTTTCATCCGGATCGTAGTTCATTTTCTTAATTATCATCTCGTAATAATATAAACTAGGTTTAGCAAAATTTGAGTTTTCGTAAGTAGTAACTAAATCAAAATCAGATTTGTCTAACATTGCCCAACTTAGTCGTTTTTCAGTAGCCACTTGCGGAAAAATCGGGTTGGTAGCTAATACTATGTTCTTTCCTTTTGATTTTAGTATTTTGACGATTTCGTTAGCAATCGGTGAAGGCTTTGTTGATTTCTTGACATTTTCAAATTCATTCATATAGAAAAGTTCTAAAGATTTCTTGATTTTATCTTGATCTTCTTCAGGATAAAATATTTCCCAAAAGACTTCTTCATTTGATTTAAAGCCTTTGTTTTCAATCATCGCTTTAGTACCCATCCATAATCTTTTAATCATTAAGTTGGGATCAAGATTAAGCTCAACGAATTTTTCAGCTAGGTACCCAAAGTATTTTTTAATAAAAACTTCCTCATCAAGCGGAAGTAAAGTTCCATCTAAATCAAATAAATAATTCTTATACATGTTAAATCCTCATTTCTTTAAGTATGTATTTAATTGTAAACAATTCAAAGTTGTTTGTCAATTTAAAAAAAAGATTGAACTATTTGTTATATTTGAAAAGTTATGATAGAATTTACTTAAAAAAGAAAGTGAGATAATTTATGAAACATTTTAATTTATATGATTTACCTCAAATAGCTAATAAATATAATGTTAAAGCAAGAACTCTATTTGATGAAAAAAGTTCTACAATTAAGAATTTATTTCTAGATAAAGGAGAAGAAATTCCAAAGCATCAATTTCCTTTAGATGTTACTTTCTTTATTCTTGAAGGAAAAGGAAAAATTCAGATTGAAGATGAAGTTTTTGTTGTCAAACCATTTGATACGGTTATATGCCCGCCAAATCATAATATGTCTGTTAAGGCTGATGAAGATTCAGTTCTTTCATTCTTAAATATAAAATCACCTGGGTTAAAATCTTTATAAATTTTTAAAAATAAATCAAGTCATAATTTGACTTGATTTTTTTCATCTGATTTTTTTGAAAAGTAAATAAGTAAAGAAGATATAAATGAGCCTATAAAAGCCCCGATTGAGAGCATTGCTAGAATAAAATATCCTAGTTTATCCCAACCATCTGCAATAAAAGCATAAACTACTAAAAGTGCAGATAAAACGAAAAACATTATTGGAAGAGAAAAAATAACTTTTTTATTTTTTTTAGCAATAAATAAGGTAATTACATAACTTATTCCACTTACTATTAAAATATATATAGCAAGTGGTAAATACGCTTCAAATGTTTCAGGTGCTGTTAAAATCATTGTAAACCTCCTGCTTTTATTATATCATTACTCAATAATAGATTATTTAATATTTAGACTATCATAATATTTTTTATGTTAAAAATAGTCAAATAAGTGCTATTAATAATTTGTATGAACTAATTATTTTGTTTTTATGTTAAAATACTTTTGTAAAAGTATATTTAAGGAGTGATTACTTTGTCTATAAATCTTATTTATGAAGCTTTTAAGAAAGAGTTTGATGTGGTAGGTATAATAGATAGCGAGAAGTATATTAAAAACGCTAACGAATTAAGCATAAAGATACCGGAAGTTAAATACAATAAAATAATTTCCTTAGGACTTGCTTACCCAAAAAGAATTCTCACAAATACTAAAGACAAATTATATGGTTCCATGTATACTTTTGGAAGAGATTATCATCTTGTAATGAAAGAAAAAATTCGAAAAGTGATGAAGAATTTCGACTATGAATACCAATTGGGAGTAGATAATCATCCTCACAATGATCGTTTAGCTGCTTTTTCTTCTGGAATTGGATTCTTAGGAAAAAATCAACTAATTATTAATAAAGATTTTGGTAGTTTTATCTTTCTTGGTATGGTTTTTGTTAATATAAAAGAAGGACTAGAAATTTTGGTAGATAATTTTGATGGTTGCGGAGATTGTAGAATTTGTATTGATGCATGTCCAACAAATGCTTTGTCAGAAAAAGGTTATGATTCTTATAAATGTATTAGTAACTTTAATCAAGAAAAAAGACCATTAAATATTGAAGAAATAAAAGCTAATTACTGTTTGTTTGGCTGTGATATATGTCAGTTAGTTTGCCCTAAAAACATTAATATT
>JAQUZK010000193.1 GCA_028691335.1 Candidatus Izemoplasmatales bacterium | reverse complement strand
AAGTAAAAGTTGAAGTAGGACAAGAAATCTATGTTGAAAAACTTGATGTAGAAGCTGAAGAAACATATACTTTTGATAAAGTATTAATGATCGGTGGAGACAAGACAAAGATTGGTAAACCTTATGTTAAAAATGCAACTGTTACTGCTAAAGTAGTGAAGAATGGTAAAGGTCCAAAGGTAGTTATCTATAAATACGAACCTAAGAAACACTATCATCGTAAGAATGGTCATCGACAACCATATACGAAACTTGCCATAACAGATATTAATGTCGAATAAGAAGAAAGAATAATTTGGAGGTGTTTTAAGTGATACTTAATCTAAATATACTTGAACTTGAAGCTTCTAAGAAAGGTACCGGTTCGACTAAAAATGGTCGTGATTCAGCTGGTCGCCGTCTAGGAGCTAAACTATCTGATGGTCAGTTTTGTAAAGCTGGATCAATCATTTACCGTCAAAGAGGAACAAAAATCCATCCAGGAGAAAACGTAGGAATTGGTAAAGATGATACTTTATTCGCTATGGTAGATGGAATTGTTAAGTACGAAAGAGTCGGAAGAGATAGAAAACAAGCAAGTGTTTATGCTGTAGAATAATAAGTAGATAAAAGCTTAGTATTAACTAGGCTTTTTTTAATGCTTATTACTCGTTGATTTAATGCAATTTGTTGTGCTTTGTAGTATAATATATGATAAAAGGAGATTAAGTGTTATGAGAGATTATGTGAGAAAAAGATTTTTAGAAAAATTCGCTGAAGATCCTAGCAAATATTATTTTTCACCTGGTAGAGTTAATATCATAGGTGAACATACCGATTATAACGGTGGTTTAGTCATGCCATTTACTATTGATAAAGGTATTTATGCTGGCACAAGAAGAAGTGATGAAATGTTTATTAACATTTTTTCTGATAACTATCCTTTAGAAGGGATTATAAACATTCCCATAAATATTGATAATTATGATTTAGAAAAGAATTTTGGAGATTATGTACGTGGAATCTTGGATGAATTAAGAAATGATAATATAGAATTAAGTCATGGGTTAGACATTTTTCTTGCTAGTAACCTTCCTTCCGGTGGTGGGTTATCCTCTAGTGCTGCTCTATCTGTTTTAATTCTAAGAGTCATCAATGATGAGTTTAAATTAGGTTTAACTCAACTTGATATTGTTAAAAAAGCAAAATCTGTAGAAAATAACTTTTTAGGTGTTAATTGCGGAGTTATGGATCAATTCGCTGTAGTTTTTGGAAAAGAAAAATCGTGTATTTTACTCGATACAGTTAGTTTGAAATATGATTACTTAAACTTAGATTTTGAAGATTATGAATTTGTTCTTATTAATTCGAATACAGTTAGAAAATTGAAAGAATCAAAATATAATGATCGACAAATGGAAACGCAAAAAGCTTTATCGATTTTAAAAAAACACTATGATATTAATTATTTATGTGATCTCAATTTAAATAAATTAAATGAAGCTTTAGCTTTCATAGATAATGAAGTATTAAAGAGAAGAGTCAAACACGTAGTAAGTGAAAATGATCGAGTTAAACAAATAAAAGAGGCAATAGAAAGAAAAGATTTAGATAGATTTGGTGAAATATTATTTGAAGCACATGAATCTTTAAAAAAAGACTATGAAGTATCCTCCGAACTTCTAGATAATTTAGTTGATATAGCTAAGGAGTCTGGAGCTTTAGGAGCCAGAATGGTCGGTGGTGGCTTTGGAGGCTCTGTCCTTACTTTAGTTTTAAAAAATGATTTAAAATCATTCCTAGAAAAGTTTAAAAAGCATTATCAAAGAATTAGTGACAAAAACTTTATATATAGTATTGTTTATGCAAAGGATGGAATTAAAGAAATTGATTAGAATAGCTAATTTAGAAGATATCCAGATTATAAGTGATATAGCAGTTATTGTTAGAAAATCAATGCTTAATGACGGATTAAACCAATGGCTTGGAGATTATCCTGCTTATCAAGATTTTCATAAAGATTTTTTGAAAGATGGTCTATTTGTTTTAGAAGAGGATAATCAAATCTTAGGATCTTTATCAATTCTACCCGAAGATGATTTAGCATATTTAGAGGTTCATTGGGAAAGTGATAAAGCGTTAGTAATTCATAGAATTTTTGCGAATCCTTTATTCCAAGGAAAAGGTAAAGGAAAAGAAATGATTAATTACGCAATACAAAAAGGCCAAAAAGAAGGCTTTACAGCAATTAAAATTGATACCCATCCAGATAATATAAAAATGCAAAAAATGCTTAAATCGCTTAATTTTGTTTATCGTGGATACCTATCAAGCATTAATCGTTTAGCTTACGAGTTAAAAATAGTTGAGGAGAAATAAAATATGTTTATAGATGAAGTTAATATAGTTGTTAAATCTGGAAAGGGAGGAGACGGAATAGTTTCTTTCAGAAGAGAAAAACATGTACCACTAGGTGGCCCTAATGGTGGTGACGGTGGTAAAGGTGGATCTGTTATATTTGAAGCTGATGAGGGAATGTCAACTTTAATGGATTTAAAGTTTCAAAAACACGTCTTTGCTAAAGCTGGAGAAAGTGGAAAAACGAAAAATATGCGTGGTAAAGATGCTGAAGATGTCATTATTAAAGTGCCTGTAGGCACTATTATATATGATGAATCTACTAATGAAGTTATAGCTGATTTAGTAAAACATGGCCAGAGTGAAATAATCGCAAAAGGTGGTAATGGCGGTAGAGGAAACGCATCTTTTGCTAGTTCTAAGAATAAAGCCCCTAGGATCCAAGAAAATGGGGAACAAGGAATTGAAAGAAATTTGCATATCGAATTAAAATTATTAGCCGACGTTGGTATTATAGGATTTCCATCAGTAGGAAAGTCAACTTTAATAACTATTCTTTCAAATTCTAGACCTAAGATAGCTGATTATCCTTTTACAACCTTAATTCCTAACCTTGGTGTTGTTGCTAGAAATGATGTAGCTTCATTTGTGTTAGCGGATATGCCAGGCT
>JAQUZK010000192.1 GCA_028691335.1 Candidatus Izemoplasmatales bacterium | reverse complement strand
GTAGGTAATGAATTTAATTTTGGTTGGCAAAAAGAAAATATTATCAACTTTGTAAAAGAATATAATAAGTTTGGATATAATGCTAAAACACTAGTTAAGTTATTACTTGATAAGTGCGATGAACTTTATGGATATAAACCAGGTGATGATTGTAGTTCTTTGATTGTTAAAGTTATTGAAAGACAACAAGTAAACTTATTGATAGGCCCTCCTAAGAATAAGTTTGATAATGATAGAATGATGTCGCTTTTCTTCGCTAAGAATGGTAAAAAAATTATTTGTGGTGGAACTACAAGTCAGTTAGCTGCTAATTATTTGAATCAAGAACTAAGAGTGAGTTTAGACTATGATTTTCCTTCAATTCCGCCAGTTGCGAGTATTGAAGGAGTAGATTTAGTGACTGAAGGTGTAATTACAATTAATCAAGTTTTAAATTATACAAAAGATTTTTTGGATGATAATAAGTATTATGTTGTTTGGACAAAAAGTAAAGATGCAGCTTCAAAGATTACTAGGATTTTAATTGATGAAGCTACAGATATTAATTTTTATGTGGGTAAAGCTATAAATCCTGCTCATCAAAATGTAGATTTACCGATTTCTTTTAGCATAAAAATGCAATTAGTTGAAGAGCTAGCAGGTTGTCTAAGAAAAATTGGAAAGACTGTAAAAGTAAGTTATTTTTAAAGGAGTGGATTAATTATGAGAAAGTTTGATACGCAAGTACAGTTAATTAAATATAAAGTTTTAAAGGAAGTTGCTAAACAGAGTTTTAAAGGAACTTTGTTTGAAAATATGCTTAGCATTCCTAAGTTGATTAATCCTACAAAAAAACCAATTAGTAGATGTTGTGTTTATAAAGAACATGCAATTCTTAATGAGAGAGTAAAGCTCGCTATTGGAGGAGATTCCAGTAATAAGAATGTTGTTCAAGTAATTGATATTGCCTGTGATGAATGTCCAGTAGGTGGTTATGAAGTAACCAATGCTTGTCGAGGGTGTTTAGCGCATCGTTGTCAAGCTGTATGCCCTAGGGGAGCTATAAGCTTTGATGAAAACAAAAGAGCAGTAATCGATAAAGAAAAATGTATTGAATGTGGAATGTGCGCTAATGTATGTCCTTATAGTGCAATTACTAATAGAAAGCGTCCGTGTGTGAGTGCGTGTAAAGTAAATGCAATAAGCATGGATGAAAATAGAGTGGCGATTATCGATAATGATAAGTGTATTGGCTGTGGAGCTTGTGTTTATCAATGTCCATTTGGAGCTATAGTTGATAAGTCATATATTATCAATATTATTGATATGATTAAAAAGAGTAAAGAGAATAAGAATTATAAAGTTTACGCTATAGTGGCGCCATCAATTGCTAGTCAGTTTAGTTACGCGAGTTTAGGGCAAGTTGTGACGGCTATTAAGAATATTGGATTTCATTCAGTTGTAGAAGTAGCTTTAGGAGCTGATATGATTGCGGATTTAGAAACTAAAGAACTATTAGAAAAAGGTTTTCTTACTAGTTCTTGTTGCCCAGCGTTTGTTGAGCTGATAAAGAAGAATTATCCTGATTTAGTAAAGCACATATCTCATAATCTTTCACCTATGGCTTTTTTAGGAAAGTATATTAAAGAAAATGATGAGTTAGCAAAAGTAGTTTTTATTGGACCTTGTATTGCGAAGAAAAATGAGTTTCAACTAGATTCTGTAAAAGACTACATCGATAGTGTTATGACTTTTGAAGAACTCCAAGCTTTAATTGATTCAAAGGATATAGAGATTGAAAAGTTAGAAGAATCACCTCTTGATAACGCTTCGTATTACGGTAGGGTATTCGCAAGAAGTGGAGGTTTAACTGAGGCCGTTAGACAGTCACTTAAAGAGAATGAGGTTGAAGATTTTGAGTTACAACCAGTTGCTTGTGATGGAGTTGAAGAGTGTAAAAAAGCTTTGTTTAAGATTTCTAAAAATATAAAGATCGGTAATTTTATTGAAGGTATGGCTTGTGTTGGTGGCTGTATTGGCGGACCTGGTTCTCTAAGCCATGGACCTAAGGATAAAATGCAGATTGAAAAGTATTGTATTAGTGCTAAGGAGAAAACAATTAAAGACTCTATTAGCCAATTAAAATAGCTCTCTCTTATTTTATATATATAAAAGGAAACAATTTTTTTGAAAAAAAAGATTGTTTTCTTTTTATTGAGGTTTTTAAAAAACAGAAAGCTTTTTTTGGTATAATATATAAAAAAGAGATGGTGATAAAATATGAAAGTAGCTTTATTAGGATTTGGAACTGTCGGTAAAGGTGTATATGATATTATCAATAATGAGTTGCCGGATATAGAGATTAAATATGTCATGGTAAAAGATAAAGCAAAACATCAAGAAATATACGAATTATTGATTGATGATTTTGATATTGTTATTCAGGATAAAGAGATTGATGTAGTTATTGAAGTTATTGGTGGTTTAGATTACGCTTATCAATTTGTAATAGAAGCTTTAAAGAATAAATTACATGTTGTTACAGCTAATAAAGCTTTGATTTCTAAGTGTTATAAGGAGTTAGAAGATTTAGCAAAGGAAAATAACGTTTGTTTACGTTATGAAGCTAGTGTAGGTGCAGGTATAATTATCATAGATGAGTTGAAGACTTTAGCTAAGCTAAACAAGATCAATAAGATTGAAGGTATAATCAATGGTTCAACAAATTATATCTTAACTAAAGTTTTTAATGATAATTACTCTTTAGAAGTCGCTTTAAAAGAAGCTCAAGAATTAGGTTATATTGAAGAAGATCCTAAAGATGATTTAGATGGTTTTGACTTAATGAGAAAAATCCATATTTTATCAACGATTGCTTATGAAAAAGAAATTGAAGTAGATAGTATAGAAAGAATTCCTTTTTCGATAATTACTCAAGAAAAAATTGATAGTCTTAAGAAAATGAATAAAATGTATAAATATTTAGCAAAATCTGAATACATAAATGATAAAGTAACTATCGAAGTAAAGCCGG
>JAQUZK010000191.1 GCA_028691335.1 Candidatus Izemoplasmatales bacterium | reverse complement strand
ATACTAGTAAACCACTTAAAAGAGAATTCAAAGTTATAAAAAAAAAAACAAATATAAAGAAAACTAGAAGCAGAATGTTTAGTGTAAAATTAATTTTATTTTTACATTTATTAAATTGTTTTTCTAGTTTTTCTTGATTCACTGATTGAATAATTCTCTTCCATGACTTTCCAGATTCTTTTATTTCTTTATTTATTCTTTTGATTTCTAAATTAAATTTCTTTCGTTCTTCGCTTTTAATTGTGTGTTGGTTTTTTTCAGTTAACTTCATATTACACCTGCTTTTTATATAATTATACATTAATATACATGAAATTACAATAAACTAAAACGATACAAAGCTGTAGATTGTACAGTTCAAATGATAATTACGTTTTAATCATTTTACAACAATATGAATAAATAGAATAGTAGTTTAAATAATTTTATTTATTAAAAATATATCAGATGTAAGATTTATAAAACATCTATAGAAAATTCATTAAATATTAAATATAGAAACGAATTTTTTATCAATGGAAAATTAAATAATCTAATTACATAGTCAAATCGAGCATAAAATGATATAATCTTATCGAGCTCATATCCTTATAAATTTTAATTTATCGAACTATATTGAAAATTTTGGAGGAGTGTATGGTCAATAATTATTATAAACCTTGTAAAGAATTAGATGAATGTAATGAGTTAATTCAAAAATATTTTTTGAAAAAACAATATAAAGAATGTTTCGAAGGACATTTAAAATTAGCGGAAAAAGGATATCCTTTAGCAGAATGCCAAGTAGGTTATTTTTATTACGAAGCATTAGGAGTTGAAAAAGACTTAGAAAAAGCTTTCTATTGGACAAATAATTCTGCTCATCATGGTGATAGAGATGGTCAGAATAATCTTGCATGGTTTTATGAAGATGGAATTGGTGTAGTAAAGAATATAGAAGAAGCCCAAAAATGGTATAAAAAAACTGCACTACAGGATCATGATATGGCAATAGAAAAATGTAAAGAGTTGAATGTTAATATGGACGTTTAAATTCCAATTTATCGAGTTTGGTTATTTGTTATTTTGTCCTTTAAATGTTAAAAACGCATAGGGGTACGAAAAAATAGAGTAGGGGCACGAACTTTTTGAGAGGGGTACGAATTGTATCAAAATGATTAGCCCAACACATATAAGAACGCTAACTTTGATACAATGATTTTACGTGTATTTTTACACAAAATAGGCTTACTTTGAATAAAAACAGACATAATTGAAAGAAAAATCTCAAAATTTACAGAATTTTACATTCTATAGAACGATTTTACTGTTTTACTGGTTGTACTTTTTAATTATTGCCCGATAAACTCTATCACTTTTTAATTATTATCTGGTTAATTTTCAACACATTTTAATTATTGCTTGGTCGATTTTCCACTTTTTAATTATTGCTCGATCGATTTCGCACTTTTTAATTATTCCCAGTTTAAATTCCACTATTTAGTCATTAATAAATGTTTGAAAAGTAATCATACAGCTTTATTTATTTCAATTTTTATAAAAATCTAAGTAAATTATCTTGCTTTCATTGGAGAAATTGTTATATATCAAGGCTATTGCGTGGATGTAATGGAAGGCTAACCTCGCTATCTTTAGATTATAGCATGTATTGCAAAGGGGTTTGAATCCCCTTTCTTCTACCATGTTTTCAATACGGAGTTTATTTGCTAAATTGCCGAAAATATACCAAAATCGTGGCTGAATCAGGGGATTTATCTTAATAAACACCTTAATCGATATTTAAAAAAGATGAAAAGACAATGGTATCAATTCATTTTTAAGAATTCATTGGTTTTACAATTTTTATTGATTAGAAACGGAGCAGAAACATGATTGAAATAAGTAAACTAGAGAATGTATTTGGTATAAAAAAATTAAATAATTGTGATTTGATTAATCAAAACACAATAATATATTCGCCTAACGGTGTTATGAAATCATCCCTTACTGATGGTCTTCTTGCTATATCTTTAGATCAAAACCCTAGAGATGTTTTCAACAGTATTCCTGCTTCCTTTTCAATCAAAAATAATGGTGTTTCCATAACGGAATTTACAACTCCAAAACATTTAGATTTAGTTGTTTTTAAGGGTGAAGATATTTTTGACACAATTTTTAAAGATAAAGAAATGGCTAAAATAGTTGTTTCGACTGCATTAAAAAAACAATATGAAGTGCAAATGGCATCCATCAAAGATAAACTCGATTTAATTAAAACAATATTTGCAGTAAATGTTCTTGAAGAGAAAAAAGGTGCTAAGAACACAAAGATTGACGAATTTTTCAGTATGTTTCATGGAGAAAGTGAACTCCAGAAAATAAATTCAGTATTCACAACAATCCATAATGACATCACAGATGATTGCTCATCTATTAGTTATTCTTCATTATTTAATGCAAAGACAGAACCAATTCTTAATGACAATACTTTTAAACAAAAATGCGAAGAGTTTCAAAAACTCAAGGATGTTAAACTTAACGAAAAAATATTTAATTCTGCTTTTGGAATTACACAACTCGAAAATTCTCATAAGAGCCTGGTAACAAATAAGTACTATGAGGCAGGACATATGCTTCACATAAATGATGCAGATTTAGATAAACAGGGTGTAGATGAACTTATCGAAGATTCTATAAAAACTGCATATGGTTCGGAAGAAATGAAAAACTCATTTCTAGCTGCAAAAAAAGTGCTAGATGCAAATAAAGATTCAAGAGAAATTATTAGTGCAATAACAGATAACAAGTGGTTACTTGAAAAATTAGCGAAACCATCAGAATTTAAAATTGACCTAATCTTCAAGAAAATTGAAAAATTTATTGACGAAATTGATTTGCTACGAAAGGATATTGAAGTAGCTAAGCTTGAAATTGACAAGATCTATATTGAAGCAAAGAAAACAGAATCAATTTGGAGAAGTGTTATTGAAACATATAATCAAAGATTCAACAATAGGTATTTTGATATCGCTATTTCAAATC
>JAQUZK010000190.1 GCA_028691335.1 Candidatus Izemoplasmatales bacterium | reverse complement strand
AAGAGAAGAGTTGTACACTGTGTGTTGATTTCTTAAATAAACTACCAGAAGTTAGGAGATTGGTGTATTCAGATGCTCTAGCTCATTTTAATGGCGACCCTTCTGCGTTTAATCTTGATCAAGTAATTATTAGTTACCCCGGATTATACGCTATTACTATTTATCGTATAGCTCATTGTTTGGATAAAATAGGTGTGCAAATAATACCGAGAATGATGAGTGAGTATGCTCATAGAATTACAGGTATTGACATCAATCCTAGAGCTGAAATTAGTGAAGGTTTCTTTATAGATCATGGTACAGGTGTTGTGATTGGAGAAACTGCAGTTATTGGCAACAATGTGAAAATATATCAAGGTGTTACTTTAGGAGCGATGTCGCTTCGTAAAGGAAGAGGTTTAAAAGGCAAGAAAAGACATCCTACAATAGAGGATAATGTTACTATATATGCTAATGCAGCTATACTCGGTGGAGATGTTGTTATCGGTGAAAATTCTGTGATTGGTTCGAATGTTTTTATAACAAAATCAATTCCTAAGAATACAATTGTAACAAATAAAGAACCTGAACTGTTGCTAAGGGAGAATAAGATTAATGGCAAAATTTAAAAATATACTTGAAACTATCGGTAATACACCGTTAGTTCGTTTAGAAAAAATCGAAAAAATGTATAACATAAATAATGAAGTTTATGCAAAGTTAGAGAGCTTTAATCCCAGTAACAATGTAAAAGTAAGGCCAGCTTTTGCGATGATAAACGATTTATATGAAAAAGGATTAATGACAAAAGAAACTGTGATAATCGAATCAAGCAGCGGAAACACAGGTATTGGTTTAGCAATGGTTGGAGCTTATTTTGATAATAAAGTTGTTATAGTTATGCCTGAAACTGTTTCAAAAGAGCGTGTTGATGTTTTAAAACAGTATGGAGCGGATGTTGTTTTGACTAGTGGAGACGAAGGTATTGAAGGTTCGAATAAAAGAGTAAAAGAATTACTAGAAGAGTTTCCAAATTCCATTCAACCTAAACAGTTTGAAAATGAAGTAAATCCTTTATCTCATTACACAACTACTGCAGTTGAATTGATGAATGATTTAGGTGATATAGATTATATTTTCGCTACTGTAGGTTCTGGGGGAACAGTCACAGGCCTAGGTCAATTTTTTAAAGAAAACGATTTTGAGACTAAAATATTTGCGATTGAACCAAAAAACTCACCTGTCTTATCTGAAGGAAGAAAAGGAAAACATAAAATCCAAGGAGCTGGACCAGGATTCGTCCCAGAAATATTTAACTATAATTTTGTAGATAAAATTCTAACAGTAAGTGATGAAGATGCATATCGATATACTAGAGAAGTTCCACGAATAGAAGGGATTTCAATCGGTATTAGTTCTGGAGCTTGTTTAGCTGGACTGATTAATTATTTAAAAGAAAATAAAGTTTTTAATAAAAAAATCGTTTTGATTTTCCCTGATTCAGGTGAAAAGTACTTTTCTACGGGGGTATTCAATTAATATTTAGGCGCTATTTTTAGTGCCTATTATATTTTAAATAAAAATTTTAAAAAAATTAGCACTTGATACTTGACAGTGCTAATATTTGTGATATAATATAATTGTCACTCGGGGTAGTAGAGTGCTAATAATAATATAATAAGGAGGAATTATTATGACAAAATTAGTTAAAAGAAACAATTCTTTATCATTCTTCGATGATTTCTTCGATGATTTTTTTCAACCAACAACAAAATATTCTAGTGGAAGTATGAAAACCGATATTTTAGAACTAGAAAAAGGATATGAATTACAAATTGATGTGCCTGGTTTTGAGAAAGAAGATATCAAGATTTCTTTAGATAATGGCTATTTAACAGTTGAAGCAATAAAAGAAAAAACTGAAGAAAAGAAAGATGCTCACTATCTAAAAAGAGAAAGATTTCTTGGAACATGCGCTAGAAGTTTTTATGTGGGCGAAGAAATCGCAGAAACAGACATTAAGGCTGAATATGATAAAGGAACTCTAAAGGTATTTGTACCTAAAGAAGGAACAAACGTCAAAGAAAAGAAATATATTGCAATTGAATAAGAATTTACTTATAAGAATAAACTTCTGAATACATTTCAGGAGTTTTTCTTTTGCTAGATTTTAAAAGTATCTTAATTTATCCTATTAAATTATGATATAATTGTTGATGGTGGTTTATATGAATTTAATTAACAATTTAAAAGATAATTCTCTCCTAATAACAAACAATCAAGATAAGTATGAAATATTGAATTATATGAGTGCTAATTCAATATTTTTGAATCTTGATTTTTATATTTTTGGTCAAAGTTATTCTAAATTTTCAAATAACTATCCTTTTATAATGAGTGAACATTTTGGAATTGATCCGTCTTTATCAGAACGAATTAAGAAATACTTTGATTATATTAGCGTTTCTAAACAATATGAACTTGAAAAGATAGAAGAGTTAAAGAATATTAAAAAGTATTTGATAGATTCAAATGTATTAATGACCCCAAATAATAAATACTCCTCAATCTATCAAGTAGATGAGGTAATCGTACCTAGTTTTTTAAGTAAGTCATTTCAATCATTGAAAATGAACTTAGTAAGTGATAAAAGTGTAGATTTGTTTAAAGTCTCAAATAAAAAAGCGCAAGTCTTTTTTGTTTTTAAAAAAATGATTGAACTTATAAAATCCGGGATTAATATTAATAAAATTAATATAGTTAACAGTGATGGAGAAGATGATTTATATTTAAGTAAATACTTTAAAGATGCTAGGATTAATTATAATATCAACAAGAAGATAAGACTTAAATCATATCCTGTTATGATAGAATTAGTTAAAATGCTTAAAAGTAAACGTTTTATCCAAGCAAAAGAGTATGTAGAGTCAATTAAAAATATTGATATTAAAAAGAAAATTATTCGTGTATTTAATTCGTTTGAAGATGAGTTGATTATAAGTAATTTAGATGTATTTTCTCATGAGTTAGAAAAGATTACCATTAAGGAACCTTTGTTAAAGAACGCTTGTA
>JAQUZK010000014.1 GCA_028691335.1 Candidatus Izemoplasmatales bacterium | reverse complement strand
TTTAATAGGAAATTGTATTTAAGAAAAAAGACTAAGAACAAAAGAGAAAAAGCCTACAAAAGTAGGCAATAGATATGGAATTAAAATAGAATTATTTCTTCTTTAAACGGTTATAAACATCCAAAGGAACAACCGTAGGTTTATTACATTTGATACAATAAGATTCTGGATAATCACTATCAAACTCATCCCAACATTCGCTGATAATATCATAATCAACTTCTTCTTGAAAGCCGCAATTTAAACATTTAAGAATAATAGATTCATCAAAAATGTCTTTTTTAACAAATTCTTCGACATCAATTTGGTCGAAGTCATCGGAAAATTCATTGTAATAAGTAGCTCTATCTCTTTTTTCTTCATCTGATAAATAACGTTTAATCGTATTAAAGTGTTTTGGCATATTAGCCTCCTTTTAGATAGTAATTAGGGAAATAAGATAAATTAAAATTAGCTTTCATAACGGAACCACATTCACAAAGTAGAGGATCATACTTATAAGTTAGAATAAGAGATATTCTCCAAAACAATCTATTGTGTAATGTATTGATTTCAGTTTTAGTGTAAAGTTTTAAATAATGAGGAAACTTCTTTTTAGATTTATTAGCATAAAAGCCATAATATCTAACTGTGTGAAATCCTTTGTCTGGAATATGAATGATTAGCTTTCTAATAAAATCAAAAACACTTTCAGTTACATATTGTCTACCTTGTTTATCCTCTTCAGGTAAATCATCATCTTCATGAGGATCATAATAATAAGTAATTAAATTATTATCATAATCAATGTTTTCAATTCTTGATTCACTTAAAGCAGGATGTCCTGCATATCTAGCAATATATTTAGTAATGTTTTTTATTGAAACTTTTGAATTGTTTTTAAGTTTTGGACCATGAGTATAAAAACCTTCTTTTAAATCTTTATATAATTTGTTTCTAAGTTTAGAAAACTCAAGTATTTCCCGTTTTGAAGTGTGGTTTTTTAAGTAGTAATATATTCGTTTTAATAATTGATTCATAAAAGATTTTCTTAGAGATTCGAAATTAAAATAATCATATTTTTTTAATTTCAAATCATTATCAATAACTCTTTCAGCTATTAGGACATGAATATGGGGATTATGTTTTATATCTCTACCAAAGGTATGTAGGAACATAACATAGCCTAACTCTCTATCCTCATGTTTAGCTATTTTAGATTTACCTTGAATCAGATAAACAAAAACATTATCAACCGCTTTAAATAATTCGTTATATAAATCTCGATATTTTCTAAAATAAGACCTTAACTCTGAAGCAATGGAAAATACGAATTGTCTATGAGGTACATTTAAACATTTCTTCGCAATCTCATTAGCTCGCTTTTCACGATATATCTTACCACAGGAAGCACAGAACCGAGAATGACAACTTAAACCACTGATATGATAGTTATCGCAATTAGGACATTCATAAAAGATATAGCCATAGGAAAAGTCTTTACAAGCTATCATTCTTTCAACATTCGCTATAATTGCAGGTCGAATTTTCTTATGAGAATATATTTTAAGAAACTCAGCCCAATATCTTATAAAAACCTCTTTAATGGTATAACTGTTATTTAAAGTTCTAGCAAATGGTGTGTTATTTAACTTATTAACAGTGTTTTCATAAACATGTGTTCCGGATCTACTAGCTTGAAGCAACTGTAGTTTAAAAGCATCTTTCTTTGCATATTCGATCGTTTTCATAATCATATTGTACCAAATTAAGTTCAATCAAAAAAGAGGCAATTGCCTCTTTAGTTGAAAAACTTGTTTTTCATTTTTTTATGTATTTCAAAGTATTAGAGTTTTGAGTTTTATAAATCTCACAATACACTAAACTAGCCCTCTAAAAAAAAGAAGTTAAAAAAAATAAAAAAAAAATAATTGACATAAGTCAAAAAGGCTTTAAATTTCATTTTATCAATTTATAAAAATCGCTTACATAGGCCAAAATTTGGTTGTTTTATTGTTTAATATGTTATATAATAAATGACGTACGATGAAAGAAACGGAGGAGATTTAAAATGAAAAAATTATATGTTTTATTTGTTGCTTTAATTACTCTAGTTGTCGTAGCTGGATGTAATGGCACACGTGAATTCGCAGCGGACGGAGAGTTCACAGCCTATCTTGAAAGTATCCATAGTAATACTCCTATGGTTACTACAGTTACAGTTACTATCGAGAATGATGAGATAGTTGGATACTATATCGACGCTCGTCAAGGTAATGTTGTTCATGATGATAAAGGTACAGCTGAAGACGCTTCAGATGATACTTGGACTTATTCATGGAAAGACAAAACTAAGAAAGAACTTGGTGACGACTACAACATGGTTGAATTTGGAGGAGCTATCTCTGAATGGTATGTTCAAGCTGAATTAATCGAAGCTTACTGGTTAGAAAATGGTGTTGATTCTGTTACAGTTAATGATGATAATGTAATTGATAACGTGACAGGAGTTACTATTAAAGACGGAAGCTATAGAGCTTTAGCAGCTGAGGCTGTTCAATTAGCTAAAGATGGAAAAATGCAAGCAGTTTATTGTACATCAGACGATTTATATATCGCTACAATGACTGTTGATGCTAAAGGCGATTTCTCAGACCTTAAACTTGACGTTCTTCAAGGAAATCCTGATGGGGATACATTTGCTTGGAAAGATAAAACTAAACAAGAATTAGGCGATGAATACGGTATGGCTGGAGTTGGCGATGGTTACAAATTCGAAGATGGAGCTTGGGTTGCATCTGGAGAAAAAGCTGAATTAGAATGGTTCGAACAAGCTAAATTAATCACTGATTATGTAGAAGCTAATGGCTGGAATAAAGACTTACAAGCTGTAGAAGCTCGTGGTGGATCATTAGATGGTACTACTTTAATTGATGACTTAGCTGGAGTTACAATTCGTTCACAATCATACTATGACTTACTAGAAGTTTTATTCTCAAAATTACCTGAATAATTTATTTGACTTAAAAAGCCGCAAGAGATAATCTCAAGCGGCTTTTTTTCTTGACTAAAGTATTTAAAAAGAATATTATAGTAAGAGACATGGGGGTGGTTAATATGTGGGATTTTCTTACAAAACTTGGTATAGCTTTAATTGTATTGGGATTTATAGCTTACTTAGTAAGCTTAATTATTAAGACTAGACAAAGAAAAGATATCCTTTTAATTTCTGAGAAGATTAAGAGCCTTTTACCTGAAAGTGAAGTTTTCATTGAAAACCTTAATTATTTCTATCAAATTAAGGCTGTCAAAGACGAAAAAACATTCTTTTTTAAAATTGTTTATTCTAGAGAGAATCATGAATTCATTATAACTAATACCAATAAGTGGATAGTAAATGATAATCCTAAACAGTGGACTAGAAAGACACAACCTATCTTTATTAGAGGAGCACAAGAATTTATAAATATTAATGAAGCAGAGAAGAAAGTTGTAATTGTTTACCCAAGTTCAAAAAGAATTATAAGGTATCTAAATGAGTCAGATACAGTAATTGTTAAACCACAAGATAAATTTTTAAATATCCATTTTTTAAAATTTGATGACTTAGAAAAAATATTCAAAATCCAGTAATTTTTTGTTTACAAATTTAAGGTTTTGGTTTATCATATTAATGCACGCGCCATTAGCTCAGTTGGTAGAGCAAATGACTCTTAATCATTGGGTCCCCGGTTCGAGTCCGTGATGGCGCACCAGCTTGACTATAAAAAGTTTATTTCGATATAAAAATTATTTAAATTTTAGGATTTAGTAGTTTTTAAGAAATAGACTTTTTTTTATTAAATAAGTATAAATTTCTTTACTATTATATCTAAAATTGGCTATCTTTGCTTTTTATCACATGGGAATTATACTGGTTTTCAGATGATGTTTTCATTTATTATTCATTTCGTGAAAACGCTTTACTTTCGAGTGCTAAAGTCTTATAATATTTATAGGGCTAAGTAAAGAGAGGAGAAATCTTGAAATTTCAATTTTTTGAAAACAAGGTAAACGAGCAAAATGAATTATATTAATGGTAAAAATTTAGATTTAGATATATTTAAAAGAGTTGTATTTGATTATGAATTAGTAGGAATTGATGAAGCTAGCAAAGAAGAAGTCAAAGTTGCTAGGTCATATATAGAAAAGGTTATTGAAAAAGAAAACCCTGTTTATGGAATTAATACAGGATTTGGGAAATTATCTGATTTGTCAATTGAGAAAGAAAATTTATCAAAGTTACAGGAAAATTTATTGAAAAGTCATGCTTGTGGTGTTGGAGAAGTCTTTTCTGAAAAAGTAGTTAGAGGTATGTTGTTATTAAGGATTAATGCTCTAATTAAAGGTTATAGTGGAATAAGGTTAGAAGTAATTGAAAAGATGGTTGAGTTTTTAAATAAAAGAGTTACTCCAGTAGTATTTTCTAAAGGAAGCCTAGGCGCAAGTGGTGATTTAGCTCCACTAAGTCATATGGCCTTACCTTTAATTGGTTTGGGGGAAGTATTTTATCATGGAGAAAGACAAACTGCGTTAGAAGGTTTAAAAAAAGCTGGTATAAGCCCGATTTCTTCACTAGTCGCTAAAGAAGGATTATCTTTGATAAATGGAACACAAGCTATGACATCTGTGGGAGCTATAGCACTTATAGAAGCTTTAAACTTACTAGAGGTGTCAAAAATAAATTTAGCTATGACTATTCAAGGTTTAACAGGAATCATTGATGTCTTTGATGCTAAAATTCATCAGTTAAGAAATCAAACAGGTCAAATTAATATATCTAAAGATATGTTGAGGATTTTAGAAGGATCAAATTTAACAACTAAACAAGGCGAGTTAAGGGTTCAAGATGCATATTCTTTAAGATGTTCTCCTCAAGTTTTAGGCGCAAGTTATGATGCCATAAATTATTGCAAAGATATATTAATGAAAGAGATGAATGCTGTTACAGATAATCCTATAGTATTTCCAAAAGAAGATCAGGTAATAAGTGCGGGTAATTTTCATGGACAACCAGTTGCTTTAGCGATGGACTTTTTAGGAATAGCTGTTAGTGAATTAGCAAATATATCTGAAAGAAGATTAGAGAGATTAGTTAATTCTTCTTTAAGTAATGGATTGCCACCATTCTTAGTAAAAAAACCGGGAATTAATTCAGGCTTTATGATTGTTCAATATAGTGCTGCTTCTTTAGTTAGCGAGAATAAAGTACTAGCACATCCAGCCAGTGTAGATTCCATTCCTTCATCAGCTAATCAAGAAGATCATGTTTCTATGGGAACAATCGCAGCTAGAAAAGCTTTAGCTATCGTTGATAATACATATGATGTTTTAGCAATGGAACTTTTTACAGCAGCGCAAGCTATTGATTTCAGAAATCCTGAAAAATTAAGCCCAGCAACAAAAAAAGTATATGATTTTATCAGGAACAAGATTAATTTTATCGAAGATGATAAAATAATGTATAAAGATATTCACGAAGTAAAAAGAATGATTAGAAGTGATGAATTTAAAGTAATGATAGGAAGTGAAATATAATGAGTGATAAAATTGATTTAAAATCTATATTTAGTAAGTTGCCTGATAAAAAAACCTTTATAAAAGGCATTAGGAGAGCTCCTAAGAGAGATTTTTCATTATCTGAAGCTGAAACAGAGTTAGCTTTAAAAAACGCTCTAAGGTATATTCCTGAAGAATGGCATGATGACTTAATTGAAGAGTTCCTAGAAGAGTTATTAACTAGAGGGAAGATTTATGGATATCGTTTCAGACCTGAAGGAAAGATTTATGGAAAACCTATTGATGAGTATATAGGAAACTGTGTTGAAGGAAAAGCTTTTCAAGTAATGATTGACAATAATTTGGATTTTGATATTGCTTTATATCCATATGAATTAGTTACATATGGTGAAACTGGGGCTGTTTTACAAAATTGGATGCAATATCATCTCGTTAAAAAATATCTCGAAGTTTTAAATGATGAACAAACATTAGTGGTGATGTCAGGTCATCCTCTTGGGTTGTTTGCATCAGATAAGAAGTCTCCAAGAGTCATAATAACTAATGGATTAATGATTGGTGAATTTGATAATTTAGATAGTTTTAATAGAGCGTCTTCATTAGGTGTTGCAAACTATGGGCAAATGACAGCTGGAGGATGGATGTATATAGGTCCACAAGGAATTGTACATGGAACTTATTCAACTTTGTTAAATGCAGGAAGAATGAAGTTAGGAATACCTGAAAATGAGAATTTAGTTGGGAAATTATTTGTCTCTAGTGGACTAGGTGGTATGAGCGGTGCTCAAGGAAAAGCAGCTTATATTTCTGGAGCTGTTGGAGTGATAGCAGAAGTTGATTACTCAAGGATTTTAACTAGATACGAACAAGGTTGGGTTAATGATATTAGTTCAAACCTAGATGAAGTATTTGTTTTAGCCAAAAAGTATGTTGACAGAAAAGAACCTAGAGCAATTGCTTACCACGGAAATATAGTGGATTTGTTAGAATATGTTATAAAAGAAAATATTCACATTGATTTATTGAGTGATCAAACAAGTTGTCACGCTGTCTATGATGGAGGTTATTGTCCTTCAGGAATAAATTTTGATGATAGAACAAATTTATTGAAAACAGATAAAGTAAAATTTAAAAAACTTGTAGATTTAACATTAAAGAAACATTATGAAGCAATTAAGGAAATCACTAATAGAGGTACTTACTTTTTTGATTATGGTAATTCTTTTATGAAAGCTATTAGTGATAGTGGTATTAAAGAAATCTGTAAGAACGGGGTAAATGATTTAGAAGGTTTTATTTGGCCCTCATATGTAGAAGACATTATGGGTCCGGTCTTGTTCGATTATGGTTATGGCCCATTTAGATGGGTTTGCTTGTCGAGAAAAGATTCAGATTTAGAAAAAACAGATTTAGCAGCTATGGAGTGTATTGACAAGGAAAGAAGATTTCAAGATTTTGATAATTATAACTGGATAAAAGATGCGAAGAAAAATCAATTAGTAGTTGGAACAAAAGCAAGAATACTTTATCAGGATGCTTACGGCAGGCTTAAAATAGCTTTAAAGTTTAATGATATGGTTAGAAACGGTGAAATTGGACCGGTAATGCTAGGAAGAGATCATCATGATACAGGAGGTACCGATTCTCCATTTAGAGAAACATCTAATATTAAAGATGGTTCAAATATAATGGCAGATATGGCTACTCATGTTGCGTTAGGAAATAGTGCTAGAGGAATGTCTTTGGTTACACTTCATAATGGTGGTGGTGTCGGAATTGGAAAAGTTATTAATGGTGGTTATGGTATGGTTTTGGATGGGTCAAATAGAGTTGATGAAATATTAAAAACAGCAATGTTATTTGATGTAATGGCAGGTGTTTCAAGAAGAGCTTGGGCTAGGCAAAAAAATTCAATAACTACAGTGAAAGAATATAATGAGCTTAATAATAATTCATATATTACTTTACCTAGTTTGACAAACGAAGATAAAATTAGAAAAATTGTTAAAAATAACTATGTAAGAGGTGGTAAATAATGGCTAAAACAGTAGAGTGTGTACCTAATTTTTCTGAAGGCAGGGATTCTTTAAAAATAGAAAGAATTGTAGATTCAGTAAGAAATAACGATAAAGTAAAATTAATTAACTACGAAGCAGACGCTGATTATAATAGAACGGTTGTAACCTTAATAGGTGATCCTGAACAAATGATTGAAGTGATTATGAATATGGTGAAAATTTGTTTAAAGGAAATAGATTTAAACAACCATACTGGCGAACACGCAAGAATGGGTGCTATTGATGTGATTCCATTTATACCAGTGGCAGATGTGAGTATGAATGAATGCGTTGATTATGCAAATATCCTTGCGGAAAAAATCGCTAAAACCTATAGTATTCCATGCTTTTTATATGCTGAAGCAGCAAGAGAAGAAAAGCGAATATCTTTGCCTAATATAAGAAAAGGTGAATTTGAAGGAATGAAAGAGAAGATTAAGTTACCGGAGTGGGCACCTGATTATGGTGAACAAGAAATACATCCTACTTTTGGAGTTATCGGTGTAGGTGCTAGAGATTTTTTAATAGCCTATAATATCGATGTTTTGACTAAGGATGAGAAAATTACAGGTAATTTTGCTAAAGCTATTAGACAATCAAGCGGTGGATATCAATTTGTCCAAGCAGGTCCAGTGTTTTTGGAAAATAGGGGCCATACTCAGGTCACAATGAACATTTTAAATTTTAAGAAAAATCCAATTTATAGAATTTTTGAAGCCGTTAAAACTGAAGCTAAAAGGTATCATTTAGATGTACCGAGTGCTGAGATAGTTGGTTTGATTCCTAAAGATGCTTTAGTAAGATCTTTAAAGTATTACTTTGAAGTTGAAGGATTAACTTTCCCTAAAGAAGCTGATTTGAATGAGATATGTGATTTTAGTACGAAGTATTTGAAGCTTCGAGATTTTACGGTAGATAAGATTATTGATTATTTTTTATAAGAGAGGTATGTAGATGAAAAAGATATTAATAAAAAATATCAAGACTTTATATACTAGCATCAAAAAACCTCCAGTTAAAGGTTCTTTAATGAAAGAAATTCTAGAACTTGAAAACGCTTATGTTTTAGTACATGATGATGTAATTATTGAGATAGGTTCAGGAGATAAAAGTGTTGATTCTGATTGTGAAATTTTTGATGCTAAAAACTTAATAGCAATACCGGGATTAATAGATAGTCATACACACCTTGTTTTTGGTGGTTCTAGAGAACATGAATTTTCTAGAAAGATTGCTGGAGAAAACTATTTGGATATACTAAAAAGTGGTGGAGGTATTTTAAGCACTGTAGAAGCTACTAAAAACGCTACTCATAAAGAACTGTATGAGAAAGCAAAGAAATCATTAGATGAAATGTTGTTGTTTGGAGTAACTACTATAGAAGCTAAATCAGGTTATGGACTTGAATTAGATACTGAGATCAAAACACTAGAAGTTCTAAAAGATTTGAATAAAAAACATGTTATTGATATTCATAGTACTTATCTTGGAGCTCATGCTTTTCCAAAAGAATATGCATCTAAAAGAGGTGATTTTGTAAAAAAAATTATCAATGATTTAGAAATAATAAAGGAAAAGAAGTTGGCTGAGTACGCAGATGTTTTTTGTGAGACAGGTGTTTTTGATGCGATTGAGACAAAACAAATTCTTTTAAAAGCTAAAGACTTAGGTTTTAAATTAAGAGTACATACTGATGAAATTGATTCTATTGGTGGCACTGAAGTTGCAATTAATTTGAAAGCAAAAACAATAGATCATTTGATGGCTATTACAGAACAAGATATTGATAAAGTAGCTAAAACAGATACTATTGCGAATCTTTTGCCATCAACATCTTTCTTTCTTAACAAGGATTATGCACCTGCTAGAAAATTAATTGATGCTGGAGTTGCAGTAAGTGTTTCAAGTGACTACAACCCTGGGTCAACTCCATCGGAAAACTATCAATTAACTTTACAAATAGCTGGTAACAAACTTAGAATGTTACCTAATGAGATATTAACTGCATCAACTATAAATCCAGCATTTAGTTTAGATTTACATGATAAGATTGGTAGCCTAGAGGTAGGCAAGAAAGCAGACATAGTTCTTCTTGATTGTAATAATTTAGATTATTTTATCTATCATTATGGTATAAATCACACAAAACATGTATTTAAAAACGGAAAATTAGTAGTAAAAGATAGAAAAATTGTTGAGGAGATTGTATAATAATGTTAATAGATTTAAAACTTAAAGATTTTTTAGATGAATTAGCATCATCTTCACCAGCTCCTGGCGGAGGAAGTGTTAGTGCTCTAGCAGGTGCAGCTGGTTGTTCTTTAATATTAATGGTAGGAAATCTTACTATAGGCAAGAAAAAATTCAAATTATTAAGTTTAGAAAAGCAGGATGAGTATCAAAAGAGTATTAAAAAATTTAATTATAACAAAGAAAAATTTGTAGAGTTAATTGACAAAGATACAGAGGCTTTTAACTTATTAATGAAAGCTTACAAGATGAGTAAAAATACTAGTGAAGAACTAGTAAAAAGACAATTTGAAATTGAAAAAGCAACTTTAGGTTGTATTAAAGTACCTCTTGAAGTTTCTTTATTAGGATTAGAGACAATAAAAGAACTTGGAAAATTAATTGAAAACTCAAACAAGAATACAATTTCAGATCAAGGTGTTAGTGTTTTAATGCTTCACTCTGCAATTGAGGGAGCTTGTATGAATGTGTTGATTAATTTACCAGGACTTGAAGATGAAAAACAAGTTAACGACTATAAGAAAATAATAGAAGATATTCTTTCCGAATCAACAAAAATAAAAGATCAATTATTAAAGGAAATTAGATATCTTTTAAAATAATAGGAGGTTTTTATGAAAATATTTGCAGATACAGCAATAATTAAGGAAATTGAAGAAGTTTCTAAGTGGGGTATAATATCTGGTGTTACTACTAATCCATCATTAATAGCGAAATCAGGTATCACATTAGAAGAAGCGATTAAAAAGATAGTCGATTTAGTTGACGGACCTATTAGTGCTGAAGTAGCTGAGGCAGATGCTGAATCAATGGTAAAAGAAGCGAAAGTTTATGCTGTTATGCATAAGAATATTGTAATTAAAATTCCAATGACTATCGAAGGGATAAAAGCTGTCAAAATTCTTTCTAGATTAGGAATTAAAACTAATGTTACCTTAGTGTTTACGCCATCACAGGCATTAATGGCAGCTTCTGCTGGCGCTACATATGTATCACCTTTCCTAGGTAGATTAGATGATTTAACTAAAACAGATGATGCTGGTTTTAAGTTGCTTAAAGATATCAAAGAATTATTTGTTAATTATGGTTTCAAAACCCAAATAATCGCCGCTTCAATTAGACACTTAGAACATGTTAATCAAAGTATTAGAGCTAAAGCTGATATAGCAACTATTCCTTATAATGTACTAAAGAAAATGGTGGAACACGAACTTACGGAGAAGGGATTGGAAATATTTAGAGAGGCGGCTAAAAAATAAATTATGATGAATGATGAGATTAGAAATTTAGCTAAACAAACATTCAATCAGACTTGGGATTACATAGAAAAAGAAAATAGAACAGTTGAAGAAACCTTAAAAATGATTGATTTGACATTTAAGTCAAAGTATTATTGGTCTTTAGTGGGAAATCAGGTTAATTTTATAAGAAGTAACTGGCAAGTATCTAGAGTTTTTGCTGAAGCTAACTTATTAGAAGCTTGTTTATACTATGCTAAGAGAGTTTTAGATGACACCATAAAACTTGATCTTCAAGATTTTGATTTGTTTTTTGCTTATGAAGCTAATGTTAGAGCCTATCATTTGCTTAAAGATTTTACTCATCGTGATTTAATGCTTAAAAAAGCAAAAGCTGCTATTACAAGTATCGAAAAAGATAAAGATAAGAAGTATTGTATGTTAGAATTGGAAAAAATTTTAAAGTTGTAAGGTTTTTGATATTGTCAAGGGGTTATTCCCTTGACTTTTTATTTAAAAAAAATTAAAGCAATGTGTTTGACAACTGACAACCTGTCATATACAATTAGACTGGGGTGATTTTTATGCCAAGTCATACATTTTTAAATTTACCAAAGGATAAACAAGAGTTGATTCTTGAAGCCTCTTTAAATGAGTTTTCAAAATATCCTTTTTCTGAAGTATCCATAAATAAAATAATTAAAAAAGCCAAAATTTCTAGAGGTAGTTTTTATACATATTTCGCGGATAAATACGATTTACTTCAATATATTTTAGGTATGTTCAAAGATAAGGTTGTATCTTTTCTAGAAAGTCTAAATAAGGATTTAAATGGTGATATAAACGAGATCAGTCTTAGAATTCATAAGTATGTTTTTGATGTATATCAAAACGAAAGAAACAAAGGTTTTTTACTAAATGTTATTTCCTATTTTCATACACATCTAGATGAAGAGATTAAGAGAGAAAATAATCAAATACCACTATTTCAAAATTTTGAAATTTTTTATAGTCTTTTTAATCATAAACAATTCAAGTTTAAAGATGAAAGAATGATAAAAAATACAGTAGATTTAATAGTGACTGTTTTTAAAAATATTATGATTATAACAGCGTTAAATAAACTAAATTACGAAGATTCTAGAAGATTATTTGAAGATTATCTAGAAATAATTAGATTTGGATATATGGAGGAAATCAAATGTTAAAACTAAAGAAAATTTCTAAAACCTATGTTATAGGTGATTTTAAACAAAATGCATTAGATGATATTTCCGTTGAGTTTAGAAAAGCTGAATTTGTTACTGTTTTAGGGCCTTCTGGTTGTGGTAAAACTACAATGTTGAATGTAATAGGCGGATTAGATCACGCTGACAAAGGGGATTTAATTATTAATGATAAATCAACGAAGAATTTTGAAGATATAGAATGGGATATGTATAGAAACAATTCGATTGGGTTTATCTTTCAATCTCATAACTTGATATCTCATTTAAGCGTACTACAAAATGTTGAGATGGGATTGTCTTTAAGTGGGGTTTCTCAATCAGAGGCAAAAAAAAGAGCAATAGAAGTACTTGACAGAGTTGGACTAAAAGACCATATACATAAAAGACCAAATCAACTTTCTGGAGGACAAAGCCAAAGAGTTGCGATAGCTAGAGCTCTAGCAAATAATCCGGATGTAATATTAGCTGATGAACCGACTGGTTCTTTGGACTCGGAAACTTCAATCCAAATTTTAGATCTTATAAGAGATATCGCTAAAGACAAATTGGTTATTATGGTAACACATGATTCTGAAATGGCTTATAGATATGCTACTAGAATAATTAAACTCAAGGATGGTAGAATAATTGATGATTCTGATCCGATTGAAAAAGATTTAAAAGATAATTCAAAATTGACATTGAAGAAGACTTCAATGAGTTTTAGAACAGCTTTAGTATCTTCTTTTAATAATATCAGTACAAAACTTGGAAGAACCCTATTAACTGCTTTCGCTGGTAGTATAGGCATAATTGGAATAGCATTAATCCTTTCCTTGTCAAATGGTTTAGACAAAGAAATTGATAAGTTTGAAAGAGATACTTTATCTGGGTACCCAATTACAGTTACCGAATCTAGAGTAGATTTTCAAAAGATTCGTGAATCTAATCAAGACACAGAATTAGAGATTTATCCGGATCAAAATTATGCGACTATGTATGATGAAAATAGATTCCAGAGTTTTTTAGATGATAACAATATTACTGAAGATTATGTTGAGTTTGTTAAAGAATATGTTGAAAATGAAGGCCAATTAACTTTAAGTGGGGTTAAATATCAAAGAAAAGTTAATATGTCACTGTTAGCGGAGTTATCAATTTCTGGATTAGGCGAACAATACGTACCAATTTACTCAGAAACAATCGAAGGAGATGAAGCATCAAATCCTGGCGAAGCCTTAGGTTTTGGCTCTTCATTCTTTACTTTATTACCAGAAGGACAAGTATTTGATAACAATTATGAAGTAATTTATGGTACTGTACCTGTACAAGATTATGAAGAAGAAGTATTCCAAGTGTACTTAGTTGTTAATGAGTATAATCAAATATTTAAGTCGACATTACAAATCTTAGGTTTTGATACAGATGATGAAACTCAATATAGCTTTGATGATATTGTAGGCAAAAATTTCAAATTATATATGGGAGAATATGATATTTTCACTAGTGATATAAATGATGCTTTGAATATAGAAATTTCTGGCATAATTAGAGCCAAGGAAGGTTCAAATGTTTCCTTGCTTATAAATGGATTAGGATATGATTCTGATTTTGCTAGCTATCTTTATGAAACTTATCCAGCTGAAGTTGGAGGAATAGATACTATCTCATTGTATCCAAATAATTTTGAGAACAAAGACAAAGTTAAGTCTTATTTAGATCAATATAATTTTAATGAAGATGGAACAGAAAAAGAAAGCGAACTTAAGGTGGAATATGTTGACCAAGCTTCTTTGATTACTTCAATGGTTGGTGGAGTAATTGATACAATTTCAATAGTTTTAATCGCTTTTTCAGCTATCTCATTAGTGGTATTATCAATAATGATATTAATCAATACTTATATTTGTG
>JAQUZK010000189.1 GCA_028691335.1 Candidatus Izemoplasmatales bacterium | reverse complement strand
AGTATTATCAATACACGATGATTGATGAAGCCAGCCGTGAACGATTCATTTATCCCTATTTAGAACAAAGTTCTTATTCCACGGTTGATTTCGTTAAACGGGCTATTGCTTACTTCGGTTATCAACCAAGGATAATTCAAAGTGATAATGGCTTTGAGTTCACCCACAACAAGAACACTAAAATGATTCATCCATTCGATATTTTATGCGGTGAATTAGCTATCATACACAAGTTGATTAGACCACGTACGCCACGTCATAATGGCAAAGTTGAACGCAGCCATCGCAACGATAATGTTAGGTTCTACTCCACCCTTAAATTCTATAACTACAACGACTTAGTCAAACAAATGAAAGCCTACTTAATCCGATCAAACAGTATCTGCAGTTCTTCAATCGGGTGGCTCACACCTTTACAAAAAAGAGAACAATTAATTGAGAAAGGAATGATAGCCTAAATGATATTAACAAATCACCCTTCTTTTTTTGAAGAAATTGGTCTCAGATCATTTACAACTCTACAAAAATCATTTTCTATTTGATGTCGAGACTTTCTTGATACAAATCACTCGTTTTCTCTGAAGTGGACTAATTTGAGAGTTTAAAGTATTATGAATAGGGAACTTATGGAAAAACCACTTGTTAGTATTATCACTCCTGCATACAAATGCAAAAACACAATTGCAGAGACTTATGAAAGTATAAAAAAACAGACTTTTGAATCGTGGGAATGGATTGTTGTTGAAGATAATTCAGGTGATGGTTCTTTTGAATTTATTTTAAATCTCGTTAACTCTGATGAAAGAGTTAAGGTACTTCAAACTTCAGAAAATAGCGGAGCTGCTGTTGCTAGAAATATAGGCATTAAAAACGCTTCAGGACGTTTTATTGCATTTCTTGATTCGGATGATTTTTTTAAACCCACAAAATTAGAAAAACAAATTTTGTTTATGGAAAATAATGGTTTTGCTTTTTCTTTTACTAATTACGATGTTTTATTAAAGGACGGAACCATTAAACAACATATAATAAAACGCGATGTGATAGATTACAAAACATTGCTCAAATCGAATTATATTGGTTGTTTAACTGTTATTTATGATGTCGAAAAATTAGGTAAAGTTTATATGCCTGTTGACTGTGAAAAAAGAGAGGATCACGGCGCTTGGCTTGATATCGTTAGGAACGGAACGAATGCTTTCAGACTGAATGAATCGTTGTCAATATATCGATTAGCTGGATCATCTGTATCTTCTAATAAAGCAAGAATGATGAAATATCAATACAGGCTTTACAGAAATCATGAAAAATTTAGTGTTCTTAAATCATGCTTTTATGTTATCCTTTGCTCTCTTCATAAAGTTTTTAACAAATATTAATCAATTAGTTGTTCATCCCTTGAATAAGAAGCAGGAGTGTCTTTTTCCCATCTTTGCTTAATTCCCTAAAATTCTTTAGCAATATAACTTCATCCGCCTTAGGCGCATTAGAAACACAAAAGAAATCCTCTACTGAGATGTTAAATGCATCGCAGATTTTTTCTATTTGAGCGAAAGTTGGCGACAACTCGTGCGCCATGATGCGATAAAGTGTGCTTCTTGAAGCATCACATTCTAGAAACAGTTGATGTATGCTCCAGTACTTCGCAACCAATAAATCGTTAATCCTTTTAATTATATCCATCCATAAATACATTGACTTAAACCAATGGTTTATCAAGTCATTTTTGATTAATTTCCAGGATGTGGGACATTAATTTCCCAACAGTGGGAAACAGTTCAAATTCTCCTTAGTTATAATCTAGCTATCTTCCTAGACAGTGCATTTTCTTTGCTACTATTTAAGGAGAACAAGGCTAGAGATATTTTTGGTAGAGATTAAATGTGAATAACTGAATATTTATAACTTACGATTTGCCCGTTCTTTCTTGTTTCAAGAGATTCGACAAATCTTTTTTCTTTTTGAATAATAGAGGGAATTATTTTTCTGAATTCATCTTTAGCGGTTTCTCTTCTGCATTTGATAATTATTAATTCATAATTAGGCAGAACAATCATCTTGTAGTGGTGGATATCCGCTAATAGGGAGTAGTTGAAGTTTTCATCTAACATTTCATCTATCCAACCATCAATTCTTTGCTCTTTAGTGCCTACATAGTCTTTTCGTTTTATATCTTTTCTTTGTTTCTCTAATGAGTAGATTTTTTCTTTTATGGAATTAAGATTATTAATAAATGATTCATCATTAATAATATCTGGGTTTTGTATTTCTAATGCTTCATTCTTTTTTAACTCAGCTTGTTGTTCCAATAAATCAGTATTTACTTTAATTAGTTCAAACTTCTTTTTTGCACCAAAAGACATAAGAAGTATTACTTTAAGAGTTTCTTTAATTCTTAACGCTACATCTTTGATATCTGTTTGGTTCTTAAGAATATTAATAAAGATATGATCTAAAAGATCACGGTCATAATATGGACTAGAACAATAGATATCATGACTATGTTTACCAATATGACAGGTATAGAACTTATCATGACGTCTATAATCTTTTCTTTGATGACACATTAAGTTACGGGTGCATAGTCCACAATAAAAGATTGAGCTAAAGTTAGCGTTATAAGTCTTTCTATTTACACTAGATTTAAAACCTTGAACATATTCAAAGAATGGTGGAGGAACTATATAGGAATGATATCCTTCATAAATATAGATAGGTCTTTCACCTTTATTCCTTTTAATCATTCCATTAACATAGTTACTTTTAAATGTTTTCTGAAGAACAACATCTCCTTTATATCTAGGATTAGAGATAATGTTGTCGTACATCCTGGTTCTAAATGTTTTAGAAAAGTTTAATGACGCGAAATCCCTTCTAATAAATCTATCAACATCGTGCATCTTTATATTAGATACAAAAAGCATAAACACTGTCCTAATAGCGATAGCTTCTGGTTCGTAAATATAAATCTTATCAAAACTATCTTTTCTATATCCCAATATTGGTCTAACTCTTTTAGAGATATTGCCTGATTCCATTCTTTCATGGATGCCAGAGGAAACACGAACCGACTGCTG